>CAYRDO010000059.1:13997-20137 GCA_964422985.1 uncultured Rhodohalobacter sp.
CAATACTCTAAACGTGCCAATTGTCAATTGCTTATAAAATGTAATGAAAAATTAGGACTGATATGAGAGACTGAGATCGAATACCGCATATCAAAAATTGCGTATCAATCAAACCTCAACAATATCCCCACGGCGGATTTCTTTGCCTTCCCCCTCAACAAGAGTTGCGTTCTGACCGAAAAATGCCCCTCTTCGGCCAGGGATTGTTTGCATTTCGGTTAGTGTGCGTAAAGGTTCTTTGGGGTTGGCAATTCCGCCACTTTGTTGATCCACGGTTGTAACCTTACACCGTTTGCAGGGTTTTCGGATGCCAAGTTTAAATCTGCCATCAGCACAATTAAGTTGGTGGATCTGATTCTCTTGAAACGGTTCCAATCCTTTAATCACGATATTCGGCCTGAAGCGGTCCATACTTACAGGGTTTGATCCGTAGTTCAACAAACGATCATTCAGTGCCGACAATGACTCTTCGCTCGTCACCAAAAACGGAAATCCATCTGCAAAGGCTGTATGTGAAACTTCTCCCTTTAAATATTCCTTGTCAACATTTCGTCGATACTCATTCTTAAATCTCAAGAGTCTCAGGGAACGGTTTTTGTATTTCCCCAAGGTTTGAACCAGCCATTCCGATATCTCATCTCCCTCGTCAAGTCCCTCACAGCGATCTCCCCAGACTTCAGTTACAACATCCGGTCCGCGACGCCCATCAAGTGGAACCGATATGGAATTTCCGTGCGCATTTGTGAACTGAAGATGATCATCAGAAAACCGTATTTGGATCGAAGCCAGCTTGGGAACCTCTCGTTGAGTGAGAAACGTACCTTCCTCATCAACAACCATCCAGTTGCGGTCGTACTTCAGACCACGAACGGTCAGCTCTCCTTTCTCAAGAGGAATCCCCTGCATTGACTTTACGGGATACACATGTAGTTGGGTGATAACAGGCATCTGTCAAACTTAAGATCGTTGAGATTTTATAATCCCAAGATAAATATTTGAGATAGAAGGGCAGAGATTTTTTTGCATTTACCGGTTAAGAACCTTCAAGCGTCCGTGGGTCCTTGAAGCGTTCTTTTGGCAGGTGATTCGTGACACTTGAAGGACTTTCGTCGGATGTGATCGGAATTGCAGACGCTTCAAGGTCAATTTTGTGATCAACTGATAATCGCGTTTTTTAATACTCGGCTACCGGAATGAACGACTCTTTTGTACTTGTACAAAGCGGACAAACATATTCTTCGGAGAGTTCCTCAAAAGGCGTACCGGGTTTAATGCCCGCTTCGGGATCTCCATATTTTTTATCATAGATCGTCATACACACACTGCATTGATAACTTGAAACAGGTTCGGGTGGCTCGCTCCCGGAAATAATCTTACTGTTCTCTTCCTCCGATCCCTCGAGTTCTCTGAAATAGAGTTTGCTAAGTTTGATCAGCAGATCCGGTAGACGAGATTTCTCGACCTTCCTGGCGAATCGAAAATACTCCGAATGATTTGGGTTGAACTTGCGTGCATATAGGATGTTATAAAGCGGCGGCTGCTGATGGGACGTGCTCATCTCTTTTTCAATCACAACCGATGTAAAGAGCAGCATTCGTTTGGTATTTTTGATGGTAAACGTCAGTCCGTGGGTACTGATATCCTGCTGATCCAGCTCACGCACCAGGTATCTTTTTAGTTCGAGGGCTTCCTGATCCATCACCGGAAGATGCCAGTTGAGCTCAAGTGATGAGTGCCGAAGATTAAGACCAAATCTCCCCATTAGTTTCTCCCAAAGAATCCGGTCTTTTGAGCGAATTCCTTTTATGATGAACGATTTCCATGGAGTAATAGAGATTTTTCCCACATTCGTTTCCTGGCAAAGACGGCACGCCGCACTTAAAAAATCGATATCGAACTTGTTATTTCGCCAATAGAGCCCAAGCCAGAACAGGTTACTCAGTGTTGAATTTAATCCCTCGTAATATGGAAAAAGTGCGGTGGGCATTCGAAGATCTTCTTCCGGTGGAAGAGAGTGGATTTTTTCTTCCTCATTTATTTTTTGATTGAGTTCGTTTAAATCCACCGTCGGAGTATCCATCAAAATTTTTTCGATCCGTTGGGCGACCTTTGCGATATCATTGCCGTGAATCAGTTCCGGCCACTGCTCCGGTGCTTCATTACTTTCGTCTTTCCGAATAAACAGGTACCAATAATGCTCTTTCCTCGATGCAATAAAATTCAAATGACCGGTAAACAGCGGGACGAGGCTCTGTATCGGATCGATAATATTAACTTTAAAAACCGGCTGATAATCGAAACTATCCAGAACATAATGATAGACATCCTCCTTCAGCCACCAGGTGGTATCCATGATATTTACAGCAACGTACGAACTGACAATATTTTCTTCCTGCAGGGGCGCTTTCAGTTTTGTGCTTTCTGTCAGACTGTATTCCAGGGAGGTTTCTTCCAGAAAAATAGAAATTGACTCTTTCTTTGCCGAATCCACAGGAAAAAGTATATCCTGCCGCGATCCGAACATGATGTACGAATTCCCGGCTTTTTCAGACAGATCCATAATCAGCAAAAGATCGGCCGGAGAAATAACTCCTCCTTTCACAAATACACGTAGTAAAGGAAATGATTCGGACATTTTATTTTTATTTAAAAGTTTAACATGAACTCCCCTCCGGAGAGGGGACAGATGCCGGAGCGTTTAGCGGAGACATCAGGGGTGTGTTCATATCGATTTCGAGCTTCGATCTACATTTCCTCGTTCCACCGCTCTGCTGTGGAACGCTACTGCTATGGTGCTCTGCTCCATACTGCTGGCAGCGGAGCAGCCATTGTCTGCTATCCCGGAGCAGAGCACCGGGACGAGAACAAACTCACAGCTCACATCAAAAACTAAATCAACACAAGTTTTTCATTTAAAATCTGTTGAACTTCCGGTTTACAACTTCCACAGCCAAGGCCAGCGCCGGATTTTTCACAAAGTTCGTTAAAGTCGTCGCAGCCGTCCTCAATCAGTTTTTCGATATTTCCTTTCCCTATATGGTTGCACGAACAGACGGTTTTGCCAATAATCGGTTCTTTCGACTGACCGGACCGAAGCAGCTCTTTCCGCAAATCAGAAAGCTCCATCTTTGTTTCGATCAGGCGTTTGAACTCGGCAAATTCATTTTTATCCCCCATCAAAATGGCGCCAACCAAACGGTCATCTTTAATGATGCACTTCTTATAATACCGCTCGGCTTTGTCAATAAACAGAATCTCCTCATACCCTTTCTCGCCGGGAGGCACAACCGGCATACCGATAGAGCACAAATCCAAATCAGAAAATTTCAAAATATTCATGCTGATGGACCCGTCATACAGAGCCAATGTATCACCGTTGATGTTTTTAGCCACGATGTCCGCATGCTGTTCGGCTGCAGCCGTTATTCCATTTAATTTTCCACGGTGTTCCGCAATCTCACCCATGGCGTAGATGGACGGATCGGATGTTTGTAGGTAATCGTTGACCAGCGCACCTCGCCCGCAATTAACGTCTGCTTCTTTGAGGATTTCGATATTCGGCCGCGTCCCAATCGCAAATACCACAACATCACAATGCAGCTTTCTTCCACTCTTTAGGACTGCATCAATTCCTTCTGAAGGTGCATGCTCACGATGAGCCTGTGTGTAAATATGCTGAACCTGGTCATTTACATGAACTGTTATACCTTTATCCTCCACAAACTCCATGAGCAACTCAGCCGAGAGCGTGTCCAACTGACGTTCCATCAGGCGTGACGCCAGTTGAACGATGGTGATCTCCATATCGATTTCATTCAGCGCAGCCGCAAGTTCCAGTCCCAGCAATCCCCCGCCGATGATGAGTACGTGGGCGTTTTCGGTCAGTGATTTTTTCATCGCATCGGCATCGCCGCGGGTACGCATGGTAAATACGCCGGGCTCGTCAATTGGTTCATCAGGTGGTACAAAAGCTCGGCTGCCGGTTCCAACAATCAGTTTATCGTAGGAGTGAGTATTCCCTTTGTCATCGACAACTGTTTTCTTCTCACGGTCGATTTTTGTGATGGCTGTAGAGGCATGCAGATGAATATTGAGCTTGTTGATTTCATCTTTTTTGAATTTGAGAAGCTCTTTCCACGAAAGATGTTCGCTCACATATTCAGGCAGTAAAACCCGGTTATAAAATGGATGCGGCTCTTTGGAAAACACATGAATATCGTCGGTTTGATTTAAATCCCGATACGTATTCACAAACCTGTACGCCGATGCCCCCGCTCCGACTACCACAATTTTCTCTTTCTGCTTGATCTTTTTCTCAACCTGAACCGCACTGAACTTAAAATCCGGTTCTTTTGAGATTGGGTCGATCAGTTGGTTGGTCAGATTATTGGCCCGTGCAAACTTTTTGCCGTTCATTCGGCTCCAATGCATGGGCAGAAATACCATCCCTTTTCGGATATCTTCGGTCACTTTTGCGTGAACATTCACTTCACCGCGTTCATTAACGATCCGTACGCTTTCACCATCTTCAATATCTCGGTCGGCGGCATCGTCCGGATGGATCTCCAAAAAGGGTTTTGAAATATGTTGTTTGAGCCGGTTCACTTTCCCCGTTTTGGTCATTGTATGCCACTGATCCCGAATCCGGCCCGTGGTAAGAACCAGAGGATAATCCGGACTGGTTTTTTCTGATGTGTTTCCGGGCGAATCCAACGGGTAGAGCTTTGCTTTGCCGTTATCCGTATAGAATTTATGATCGGTAAACAGACGCTCCGTGCCCTCTGAGTGGATATTTTTCACCGGCCACTGAACCGTATTTTGCTGTTGTAAAATATCATATCGCAAATTGGAAATATCGATATTTGTACCGGCTGTAAGCCTGCAATATTCCTCAAAAATATCACCCGTTGTATTATAGTCGAACCCATGGAAACCCATCGCTTTAGCAAACTTTATGAGGATCTCTGTATCGGGCAGAGCTTCACCGGGCGGATCCACAATCTTTGACAAATGACTGATCCGCCTTTCGGAGTTGGTCATCGTTCCCTCCTTCTCCATATGTCCGGCGGCCGGTAGAATCAGATCGGCATATCTTAGGGTATCTGATTTTCTGGAGATATCCTGCACAACCACAAATTTGGCTTTTTTCAACGCACGTTCTGCTTTATTCAGATCCGGCAGGCTCACCATCGGGTTGGTTGCGATAATCCAAACGGCCTTCAACTTCCCTTCGTCCAAAGCATCAAACATTTCGGTGGCCGTATATCCGGGCCTCTCCCTGATGTGAGGTACGCGCCAGAAATCAGCGACTTCTCTACGGTGTTGCGGATTCGAAAGATCGCGATGCGCCGCCAGCAGTGAGGCCATTCCGCCAACTTCCCGTCCGCCCATTGCATTTGGCTGACCGGTGAGTGAAAAAGGACCTGATCCGGGTTTACCAATTTGTCCGGTGATCAGGTTGAGACTCATCAATCCCAGGTTTTTTTGAACGCCAATCGCACTTTGATTTAGCCCCATCGCCCACATGGTTATAAAACCTTTGGCATTCCCAATGTACGACGCTGCCGTTACTATTTCTTCGGGAGAAAGTCCGCAGATTTTTGCAGCTTCAGCTACGCTCATCGCAAACACTGATTCTTTGAAATCATCAAACCCATCCACATGATTTTGGATGAACTCTGAATCTACCTCGCCTTTTTCGATAAGAATCCGCGCGATGGCTCTGAAAAGGTAAACGTCCGTGCCGGGATTCAGCGGCAGATGGAGATCAGCCAATGAACAGGTTTGTGTTTTCCGAGGATCGGCGACGATAATTTTTACATCGGGGTTATTCGCTTTATGCTCTTCAATTCTTCGAAACAGGATCGGGTGACACCATGCTGGGTTGGCTCCGGCAATGAAAAAACAATCAGCCAATTCAATATCTTCATAACAGATCGGAACCGAATCCTCCCCCAGCATTTTTATATATCCCGCAACCGCCGAGCTCATGCAGAGACGGCTGTTTGTATCGATGTTATTCGTTCCCAGGAACCCTTTCACCAGCTTGTTGGCCAGGTAGTATTCTTCAGTTAAGCATTGCCCCGAAACATAAAACCCTACACTGTCGGGGCCATGTTTTTGGATAATCGATTTAAAAA
>CAYRDO010000060.1:0-12403 GCA_964422985.1 uncultured Rhodohalobacter sp.
TTTTAGCCGTTCAGGCGCCGGATGATGCAACTGTAATGAACCTGAAAAAGGGTACTGTTCTGGTATCATTTATCTGGCCGCTTCAAAACGGGGAATATGTTGAACTGCTGAAAAAACAGGGGATTAAAGCCTTGGCAATGGATACCATACCGCGAATCAGCCGTGCTCAATCGATGGATGCCCTTTCCTCAATGAGCAATATTGCCGGTTACAAAGCTGCATTGATTGGTGCGAATCAACTCGACAAATATATGCCGATGATGATGACCGCGGCCGGGACCATTCGTCCTGCCAAGGTGCTTGTTCTCGGAGCCGGTGTTGCAGGATTGCAGGCGATCGCCACTGCCAAACGTCTTGGCGCTGTTGTTGAAGCATTTGATATCCGACCTGTTGTAAAAGAGCAGGTTGAAAGTCTTGGAGCAACATTTGTTGAAGTTACTATGGAGGAGGAAGAAACTGAATCCAAGGGCGGATATGCCAAGGAGCTTTCCAAGAGCAACCAGGAACGGCAGCGTGAAGTGATCCACGAGCACGTCAAGAAATCAGATATCGTGATCACAACAGCTCTCATTCCCGGGAAACCCGCACCTTTACTGGTAACCAAGGCTATGGTTGATGATATGAAACCGGGCTCTGTTGTGGTGGATATTGCCGCTGAGCAGGGCGGAAACTGCGAAGTGACGGAAGCAGGGAAAACGGTCAATCACAATGGCGTACTTATTGAGGGACCTCTGAATATTCCAAGTTCACTCGCTTTCCACGCCAGTAAACTCTATTCCAAGAATTTACTCTCATTGCTTGAACTGTTGATTGAAGACGGGAAACCGAATTTCAACTTTGAGGATGAAATCATTGTGAATGCTACCATCACGAATGAAGGTGAAATTGTTTCACCATTTGTAAAAGAGAATAGTTAGGCTAACTGACTGCAAGATATCATTCTACTAACAAAACTCATGACTCAACACTCATAACATGGAAGACCTGATTTTTAATCTTTTTATTTTTGTGCTGGCTTCCTTTGTAGGATTTGAACTGATCTCAAAGGTACCGCCCACACTTCACACTCCCCTCATGTCGGGAGCAAACGCTATTTCGGGAATTACACTCATTGGTGCACTGATTATCTCCGGTGCCACAGGCGGTGCATTCTCGCATTGGATCGGCTTTGCCGCCATTGTGTTTGCTACCATCAATGTGGTTGGAGGATTTATGGTAACCGACCGAATGCTCGAGATGTTCAAAAAGAAGGAGGATGAATAATGAGCCAGTTTTTACCTGAAGCTATTCAATCCTTTGTACCGAACATTATCCAACTAATCTACCTGGTTGCCACAGGCTTTTTTATTGTTGGAATTAAACGATTAGGATCTCCGGCAACGGCCCGATCCGGAAACCAACTCGCATCAATCGGAATGCTGATTGGTGTAGTTGTTACTTTATTTGACCGGGAAATCGTCAGCTTTGAATTTATTATTGCAGGCGTTGTGGTTGGTGCCGTTATTGGCGCATTCGCGGCCAAGAAAGTAGAAATGACCGCCATGCCCGAGATGGTTGCCATCTTTAACGGATTTGGCGGTGGCGCTTCTGCACTCGTTGCATGGGGAGAACTTGCACGACTCGATCCCAGTCTTTTTGATGTTCAGTCTCTCATAACAACCGGATTGAGTATTTTAATCGGTTCAATCACCTTCACCGGAAGTTTTATCGCTTTTGGAAAGCTGAAAGGATTCATTGGCGGTGGACGAATTGCACTTCCCGGACAGAATATCATCAACCTTGTTCTGACATTTGTAGCATTATTTCTCGTCGGATGGTTTACGGTTGATCCGACCAGTCAACTGATTTTCTGGGTACTATTTGGACTTGCACTTTTGATCGGTGTCCTGACTGTTCTTCCAATTGGCGGAGCAGATATGCCTGTTGTTATTTCGCTCCTCAACTCCTACTCAGGAATTGCAGCGTCAATGGCCGGTTTTGTACTCGGCAACAACTTGCTGATTATTTCGGGTGCACTTGTTGGTGCTGCCGGATTGATTCTCACAAACATCATGTGTAAAGCGATGAACCGAACGCTGACCAATGTGCTGTTTGGTGCATTCGGCGGAGGAGACGACGGCGGACCTGGCGACACAGGTGATTCTGATAAAACCGTTCAACAAACGTTCGCTGATGATGTAGCTATCCAATGCTCGTACGCCAAGAAAGTAGTCATCGCTCCCGGATATGGATTGGCGGTTGCACAGGCACAGCATGTATTGAAAGAGGTTGCGAATCTGCTTGAAGAGAAAGGCGTTGAGATCAAATATGCCATTCACCCTGTGGCGGGACGGATGCCGGGGCATATGAATGTTTTATTGGCCGAAGCAGATGTGCCTTACGATCAGTTGTATGATATGGAAGAGATCAATCCGCAATTCGCATCCACAGATGTAGTTTTAATTATTGGTGCCAATGATGTTGTGAACCCCGCGGCGAAAACGTCACCCGGAAGCCCGATCTACGGCATGCCTATTCTGAATGTAGATGAAGCCGACCGCACAATTATTTTCAAACGAAGTTTGAGTCCGGGATACGCCGGTATCGATAACGAACTCTTTTACAGTGACAAGAACCAAATGTTCTTTGGTGATGCGAAGAAGTCGTTGCAAGAACTGGCAACTGCGATTAAAGAATTGGATTAACCGACCCCTTAATCCCCTCCCTCCGATGCAATAAGCATCGCAAGGAGGGGAAATTTAGATTCACTTCTTTACTTGGAATTGAAGTCCTTCCCTCCTTGTGGCGACAGTACATTTCTGTCGACATAGGGAGGGAAGACAGAAGGGTGGGTCACTCCACAGCCAAAATTCGACTAATCGTCCCTTCAGATTCATTACAAAAATAAATATATCCATCGGGAGCTTCTTCAACATCTCTGATGCGGCCGATTCCGTCGAGAATTCGTTCCTCTTTTACAAATTCCTCACCATCAACAACAATTCTTGAAATTAGTTGAAAAGCTAAAGCTCCGTTCAGAATATCCCCATTCCAGCCGGGATAGTTATCTGTTGATATAAATGCCATTCCTGATGGCGCAATGGATGGATCCCAATACCAAACCGGTTGTTCCATCCCTTCTCTCTCCGTTTCATCGGTAATGGGAGTTCCGCTATAATTAATACCGTAGGTAACCACCGGCCATCCAAAATTAAGACCACCCTCATTGTGTACATTGATTTCGTCACCGCCTCGTGGTCCATGCTCATTCGTCCAAACGATTCCGGTCTCGGGATGTACATCCATTCCCTGTGGATTTCGTACGCCGTACGTCCAAACTGCATCCAATCCTTCCTCGCCAACAAATGGATTATCTTCAGGAATACTGCCATCATCATTCAGGCGATAGATTTTTCCGCCGTCGCGAGTAATATCCTGCGGATTTTCATCACGATTCCCACGATCTCCAATTGAAAAGAAAAGATAACCATCCGGATCAAAAGAGATACGGCTGCCAAAATGTTGGCCTCGGTCTGTAAAAGGAGTCGCTGAATAAAGTTCTTCCAGATCGACCAATGTATGAGATTCTTCATCATAACGCGCTCTCACAATCGCAGTGTTTGCACCGCCATCTCCCGGTTTGGAATAACTAAAGTAAAGCCAACCATTTTCTTCATATTGAGGATGCGGTTCAATATCCAACAAACCACCTTGACCTTCAGCCCAAACATCCGGAACACCGGCAATCGGTTCTTCAACCAACTCTCCGTCACGAACAAGATGCATATCTCCACCCCGTTCCGTTACAATCATATTTCCGTTTGGAAGAAATGCCATTCCCCACACTACATCCAGCCCCTCAACAACAGTTTGTACGTAAAAATCAAACTCCTCGGATTCGTAAACCTCATTTACTGATTCAGGCAACGGAAAATACTGGTCCGATTCATGCACAAATTGAACTTCTTCGCCCTGAATCTGCCTTGCACTGCTTTCGTTACTATTTGAACAAGCTGCCAACTGGAAAACTGTTACAATAGGCAACATCAAAAACTTTAAAACTCTTTGAGTATTTTTCATAATCATTACACTTTTATGATTTCATTTATTTTCTTCTGAACGAAGAATTAGATTCTTTTTTTCAAAAAACACATTTTGCGTAAATATACCATCAAACATTAGAATGAAAAGACATTTTTTTACACAGTTTATTTTTTTGGCTCTCATTGCCTCAACTTTTCTGCCGGCTCATCTCTTCTCCCAAACTCAATCCTTTGACCAAGAAATTAAAACAGATCTACTCATTTATGGAGGAGGTGCAAGTGGTGTAGCGGCTGCTATACAGGCGGCACGCCAAAATATTGATGTTCTTGTGGTTGAACCAACGCCCTGGCTTGGCGGAATGCTAACATCGGCCGGAGTGAGCGCAACGGATGGTAATCACAATTTACCTTCGGGTATTTGGGGTGAATTTCGGGAGAGATTGCGGGAGCATTACGGTGGTGCCGAAGCTCTCTCAACGGGATGGGTCAGTCATACCTTGTTTGAACCGCACGTAGGAAATGAGGTTTTGAATGAAATGTTGGATCAATACTCAAATATTCAACGATTGCACGGATTTACGATTGAGACGGCTTTAGTTAATGAAAATCAGGTTCTTGGAGCCACATTTACTCATGAAAACGGAGAGACATTAAAAGTTGAAGCTACAATCAGTATCGATGCATCCGAACTTGGAGATCTGATGGCAAAATCCGGAGCAAACTATTTTGTGGGGCTGGATCCCCCGCACCGAACAGGTGAAGAGATCGCCCCGACTCACGGAAATTCGATGATCCAGGATCTGACATATACGGCTATTCTGAAGGATTACGGATCTGATGCGGATATGACCATTCCCCGGCCGCCCAACTATCATCCATCCATTTTTGAGAATGCCTGTAAAGAGGTCAGTGAACATCCGGATGAGTTTGAAGGCGTGGAATGCGAGTCTATGCTTGATTATGCAAAACTTCCGAATGATAAATACCTGATCAATTGGCCAAATAACGGCAATGATTTTTATGTGAATGTGATAGAAAAAAGTCGCGAGGAACGACAACTACTTTTGGAAGAGGCGAAAAACAAAACCCGACAGTTTATCTATTTCATTCAAACTGAAATTGGTTTTAATCATCTGGGTTTTGCCGATGATGAATTCGATACAGAAGACGGATTTCCCTACATCGCCTATCACCGGGAATCGCGCCGGTTAGACGGGATGACCATGCTTACTATGAATGAACTTATTGATCCATACGAAGCTGATACCGGTCTTTATAAAACTGCGATTGGAGTTGGTGACTATCCGCTCGACCACCATCGGCGCCTGAATCCTTCCCCACCGGATAGTTTAATGGAAGAGGGGGATCGTGAACCGTTTGAATTCGAAACTCATTACGATGCGTTTCCACCAATACCATCGTTTTCAGTTCCGTTTGGAAATTTAATTCCAAAGAAAATCGATGGATTGATTGTCGCGGAAAAGAGTATTTCGGTTAGTAGTATAGCGAATGGATCAAGTCGCCTGCAACCCGTAGTAATGACGATCGGGCAAGCAGCAGGTGCCGCAGCAGCTTTGAGCATTAAACAGGGAATTCAACCCAGAAATCTTTCTGTCAGAGAAGTTCAGCAAAAGCTTTTAGATAATAATGCGTGGTTGTTGCCTTTTATGGATACCCAACCCGATGATTGGTATTTCCAACCGCTTCAACGATTAGGAGTAACTGGCGTGTTGAAGGGAGAAGGCATTCCGTATGCGTGGGCCAATCAAACCAAAATATATCCTGATAGCATGATGATCCACTCCCAGGTGGCTGCGGCTTTGGAAATAGCGTCCGGAGGAAACCAGGATCATGGTCTACAAGACGATGAATCTTTTGCCTCCAGAGATGAAGTTATGTTAGCTGTTTGGAAAATGGCGGGATCCCCCAAATCCGACAAAGAAGTGGAGATTGATGATATCTCTTCAGAAATTAATTCTTACAATGCATGGCAGTACGCGTTTCAACATGACTGGACGAATGATTGGATCACAAATAATGAACTTGAACGTGATAAAGCCATTCTTCGTAAAGAGTTTGCTGCGTTAGTCGACCGAGCTCTCAACCCATTTAATCATTTGCCCATTTCGATCGTACCTAAAGAGTATAAAGAAAAGCAATGATCACTCTTCAGATTCATCCATATCGATCTGTTGTTCATGGGGTTGAGTTGCCTTAGAAAGTGAAAACGAAAACGTACTTCCCTTTTTAGGCTTGCTGGATACCCAGATCTCTTCATCGTGTTTTGCGATAAACTCTTTGCACAACATAAGCCCCATGCCGATTCCTTTCTCTCCCTGTGTACCTACTTTTTGTTGCACTTTGCTATGTGATGAAAAAATGGTATTTGCTTCGTCCTCAGGAATTCCCACACCCGAATCCTCAACAGAAACAATCACTTTATTGTCTTGTTCTTTAAGGGATATCTCAACAATGGAATCGCGGCCGGAAAATTTTATAGCATTAGATAACAGATTTCTTATGACAGATAAAATCATGTTTCGGTCGGCCCATACGAAATACGAATCCTCAATTAAATTTCTTACAAAAATATTCTTAAAGGTTGATTGTGCCTCCGTCATCGAGATGGCCTCGACTACAAGTTGAGAAACGTCAACTGCCTCAAAATTGGGCTCAAGCGCTCCCTCTTTAGAACCTGACCACTGAAGCAAATTCTCTAGCAGATTCAACGTATTTCTGCCGGAATCCAAAAGCATATTCATCATCTCCACATGCTCTTTATCCCCTTTATTTTCAAAGTCGCTCTTAATCAGTTCGATGTATCCAAGAATGGCCGTGAACGGATTTCGAAGATCGTGTGCAAGAATCGAATGAAGTTTATTCTTGTCCTCAATGTGTTCTTTTAACTCCTTATTTGAAACACTGAGCTCTTCTGTCCGCTCGGCTACCATTCGTTGTAACTGGCGATTGTTTTTTCTGATATTTCGAACCCTGTATCTGAAGCCCCCGATAATAAGAACTCCCACCAGAACAAATACAAGCAAATAAAACCAGGTTGTTTGCCAAAACGGTGGAACAACCCTAAAAGAAAAAGAGGATACATTGGTATTCCAATATCCATCGTTGTTGGATGCCCGAACCTTAAGATTATAATTACCAGGTGGAATAGAAGAGTATATGGCTTCACCGGTATTTCCCGCCTGAATCCAGTTTGAATCAAATCCTTCAAGCATATATTCATATTGGTTATTCTCAGGATTTTCAAAACTTAGTCCCGAAAATTTAAAAATCACACGTTGTGCACTGTGAGGAATCGATTTTATTTCTTTTAAATTTACTTCGTTTCCATCAACTTCTGCCTCTTCAACTAACACGTTAGGCGGAATCCTGTTTAATTCCATTCGGTTGGTATCCATCACGTTTACGCCCTGAACGGTGGGAATCAACAATTTACCGTCGGACGTCAACTGGCTGGATGGCATAAATCCGCCATTGGTTTCACGAATGGTCATGCCCTCTTGTACACCAAGGCGTGAGACGCGAAAATGATCAATCTCTCCGTTTAAGAATTGATCCATTTGGTTTTTTTCAAGGTAAAATACACCCAAATTTCCGCCTAGCCACAAATTGCCTTTTTCATCAAAAGAGAGCTGCGAGACAGTATTATCATATAATCCATTTTCGGTGGTGATTGTTATCGGATCTTCTCCCGGTTCATACACAATAAGCCCGCCGCCATAACTTCCAAAGAAAAATCGCCCTGCATCGTCTTGCGTAATCGTTCTGAAATTGAACGTCTCAAGAATATTTAATTCCTCCAGCATCTCAATTTCGCCATCGGTGAGCAAACCAATACCCTCGTCCGTTGCCACATAAATATCACCATTATCACTTTCGTAGACCTCCCTGACAGCAGCAAGAATTTCTCCATCGGTGGTGGTTACAACTTCTGTCTCATTTCCGTCATACCGAAACAGTCCATTATGGTAGGTACCAAACCAAATGGTTTCGTTACTATCTTTAAACAAAGCCAGAAATACACTTACATCTTCAAGTGCAGGTGGTTGAAAGTTTCTAAACATCCTCTGTCCGGCCGGACGATAATACACTCCCCCTCCCCAGCTTCCGGCCCACAGAGTACCATCTTCTTCCTGCATTAGCGACCAGATGCATGCATTTTGAATACCATGTTCTGAGGTGTAATGAGTTACCTCAGCCCCCTCAAACTCATAGATCCAATCACAATTTACACCGACCAAAACGGAGCCGGAATTACTCACCAGAATCGGTGCAATTCCCTTGTTATCCAGCATTTCATAATCAGGGCCCTGATAAACAGGTGTAGAAACAAACTGGCGAATACCATTCGATACTGTGGCAATCCAAAGAGACTCTTCATGATCAATGATCATATCAGTAACACTTGTCCGCGAGTAGTAGACATAATCGCTATCTGTAAGATTTGTGCGGAAAAGTCCATCTCTGCCATAAATATAAAAGTCATCATCATACAGATAGAATCCTTGTAAAGCTCCTTGCCCTACTTCATTTCTGCTAAGTATTACTTCAGGTTCATCAGTATATTTAATAAGTCCGGCTTCACTTAACAGGTAGAGGTTGTTATCCACAAATTGAATATCAACTAAACTGACAATATTTTGAAATTCGTCAACCGTCGAATTTTGGAAAGAGATGGTATCATTTTCTAATTGAGCAATTACTTCATCCACAGAAAAATCTTTATTCAACCGGTACAGACTTTCAGTAAAAAGAACATAGATATGATTATCAGTATGTATGACTTTCTTTACAATCTGGTTCGGCAGATGATCGAAATATCTAAGTTCTCCATTCGTAACGGTGATTAACCCGCCACTTGTGCCTACCCAAGCCGTACTATCAGAATCGAATGCAATAAGGTTTGTCTTTACACTGCTCCCAAATGCTTCATTCTGAATAGAATAGGTGATTGTTGTATCATTCTCTTGATCAATCATTATAAAATTACTGTCTTCTAAGCCAGCCCATATTCTGCCCAGAGAGTCTTGCGAAACAGATGTAAAACGGTTTGACCGGAGATTCTCGAGAGTGGAGGTGTTATAGATCTTAAACCCCGATCCATTGTATCGCACCAGCCCGTAATACGTTGCAGCCCAAATGTAACCTAACCGATCCTGGTAAATTTTGCTAACACCATTGCCGGGCAAACCATTTTCTGTAGTAAATCCACGCTCTACCACATAGTGATTATCCTTAATGACACCGGTTTGATTTAATTGAGCAAAACTCACGACCGGGAGGTACCCAATCACTATAATAGCAAGTAGTATTTTAGCTCCCCAAAATGCATATCTTTTCATACGAACAGTCCGAAATGTTCTTTATATACCTTACAAAAAAATCTATCAAAAATGTAGAGCTTTCTAATTTGCTCCTACTTTTCTGTAATTAAAACGGGTACAATTAATTACAGCTAAAACCCTGTATAGATATATTAAAATTTCGGGATGATTTTTTGTTAATGTTTGAATTTTAATCCAACCGATAAGTACCCGATATATTGAACGGTAAAACTTCAAATCCATCAAACCCGGGCAGATCTGCAGATATTCTGGCCGATCCGGTTAAGGTATAGGGAAACTCTTTTTCGCCCCGAAGCATATCAAACAAAACCGAACCCATTTGCGATGAGTTTAACCGAATGGGTATTGTAATAAGCTCACTCTCTGAACCGCTCAGTTCTATATTTCTCTCAAGCGTAGTATCTAACCATTGTTTCTCATTTACTTCAAGATTATAGGATGCATCCGCAAATGAAATTCCAAACGAATTGGGATTTTGAACCCGAAAAGACGCTACCATCTCGGCTCCGGAAAGTGAAAGTTCATTCACATTAAAATTACTAAGCTCAATTTTTGGGAGTTTTGGGATGGGCAATTGTCCCTCAGCGCTGACCGGGACCCGCTGTTGTCTGACTCCGGCGATGTCGAACTGAACCTCACTCGATATTCGGTATGATATTGAATCCTGGCGAACGGCCGAACTGATAGTATCAAAAACTTCAGAAAAGGTGAGCGACACCGGAACCTGGATGATACTTTTTGATTCGCTTTCAATTCGAATATTTTCACTTTGAATTCCGGTTACAAACTCCGTTCCGTTAATAAAAAACTCGTATTGATACTGATCGGCAGAGACTCCAAAACTATTAGGATTATCAACTTCGAAATCAAACAATAAGGTAACATCTGTAAAAGACATATCTTCGATAGACATGCTGTTATAACGAACGGAAGGTTTCTGAATATTTGATAGATCTCTCAGCGTATTGCAACTGGTGAACAATAAAAGAACGAACAGTGACAGTATGATTTTCTTCATAGATTTTTCAAACTCAAAGGATTTAAAAATGTTGCTATTATTTTTTCTACAACAAGGTAACGTATTTTCCGACGTAAGAATTTTCATAAATCCATTATGGTTATGGAGGCTTCATTCACTATCTTTGAACATTAAGAAAAACTAACAATTCAATATTAATTTTTTGTTGTTCGTTGATCTTGTGCTTTTTATCGCATTTGCAGCTGATGATTCTGAAGCTTCATCAGAGCTCTACAAAGCTATTAAACAGGGCGATGAAAACGCGTTTAAGAAATTTTTCGATTCACATTACGATGCTCTTTTTGTCTTCCTCAGAAGCAGAAATATAAAACGTGAAGTTGCGGAAGACCTGATTCAGAAAGCTTTTCTCTACATTTGGGAACACCGAGAGCGTATCAAACCAAATTTATCTCTGAAAGCCTACCTGTTTCGCATTGCATACACAAGAATGTTGAATTATATAGAACAAAGCAGGGATCATGTTGAGATTGATGATCAAATGAACGGCACGACGAACACACCTCAAGACGCTGTTGAGTATAACGAGTTGAAATCAGCTTTTAGGGAAGCCGTTACAAATATGCCGGAGCGCCGACGGGCCGTTTTTGAAAGTTGTTTTATCGAAGATCTTACGTATAAAGAAACGGCAGAATTGTTGTCAATCAGCGTAAAAACCGTTGAAAATCATATGGCACTGGCATTCAAAGACCTGCGTGAAGAATTAAAAATTTATAATAAATTTTAAAATTGTTTAGGGGTAGCCCTTCTCAAAACTGTAGTTATGATAAATCAACTATAGTAAATCACAGTCAAATGATCCAAATAAACGCACTAAAGAAATTTTGTTTTGCTACCCTTATTGCATTGGCGGCCCTTTTGTATGGGTGCGATATAAGTGATTCCAATAAATCTTCTGTGACCGAAGAATTAAGCGACGAAGAGCTTGAAGTTGCCGGCCAGATTATTGCAGAATCTCTTTCTGATCAAAAAGATGGTATTTTCGCCAGCTTAAACGATGCATTTTCACTTCCATCCAACAGTAACTTTACCGGCGGATCTGCTGAGAAAGGAAAGTATGCGTCCCCCCTCTTTGGTGCGGCGATGGCTAAAAACAACGATAATTCCGCAGATAACTATTCATATAGTTATGATCCGGACAGCGGCACACACCTCGTGAATTTCAGCCGAACTGTTAGTGATGATGACTTCTCAAAGGAATCCTCAGCCGAGCTAGAGTATATCTATTATGATGCAGACGGTGCGTTTATTTACTCTCCTCGCCTGGATAGCGACCTGATTGAAACCATAGAGTATACCGGTTACAGATCAGGATCTATTGTTACCTCCAATAAGAATTCTTCTTACGAAAGAAATGACGAATTTTTGATTGACGGCCTTACTTCCGGTGGCCCTCTTAGCATTGAAGGATTGCACGAAGGCAGTGGTCAATTCGAGGTAACAAGAGAAAACGGGGATGTGATTGAGCGTGATTACACTCTTACTGTTGAATTTCTTGATGTTCAAATAAATTCTGAAACACTCTCAGACGGTTCTCTGCAGAAAAGTGTTCAAGGAGCACTTGCTTACGAAATGACCATCAGCAAAAATTTAAATGGCAACGAGAGCATGAAAACCGTCAACGGAACTATTGAATTTAATGGCGACGGAACTGCTCTGTTAAAATTCCAGAATATTCTTCATGATTTTAAGGTAACTCTTGAGCAGGGAAATCTGATTGCCGATAATGAATTTAACGGGTTTGTTGAGTCGGCAGATGCAGAATCAGATCCCCAACAATTTACACTCTCCGATGGTGAAACATACCTCTTCGGAACCGATACAGAAATAGACTCGGAAGGAGATTTAACCACACTTTCTGAGGTCCAAGCGGTTCTTGAATCAGAGATTCGTGTTCGTGCGGAAGGCATGTTTGCAGAAAATACTGACGGTGCATTTATCATTCAGAGTGTAAAATTTGAATACGAGGATGATGACCTGGA
>CAYRDO010000060.1:12413-13887 GCA_964422985.1 uncultured Rhodohalobacter sp.
CTGGAATTCGAGGATACAGTAACTGAAGCAAGCGAAGAAGACAGTTCGTTTACTCTTGAGAATGGCAAGACTTTTGATATAACAGAGGAAACAGTTTTTGATCCCGAAGGAGATCTTGGCAGCCTGTCTGATCTGCTTTGGGCACTTGATAATGAATATACAGTTGAAGCAGAGGGCGAGTTTTTACTTGGTGAGAATGGTTCAAACGACGTGACAACCGTAAAATTTGAGTATGATGAAGACGAGTTTGAATTTGATGACGACGTTTCATCTGTTGATTCTGAAAACAATTCCTTTACTCTTGAGAATGGGGAAACCTATCTCATCAATGAAGGAACCAGATTTCATGAAAGATCTGATCTGAATTCATTTGAGGAGCTGGTAACCGCTTTTTCAGAGGAAAACGAGATTGAAGCCGAAGGTGACTACCTGCCGCAAGCCGACGGATCACGTATTGTGAAAAGTGTCAAATTCGAGACAGAAAAAGAAGATGACGACGATGGTGATGATGACGGAGACGATAATTCCGACGACGATGAGGAAGACCGTAATGGAATTGATTTCAGTGGAATTGTTGAATCCGCTGATGCATCTGCAAAAACATTTACTTTGCGAAGTGGAATGGTTCTCCAAACAGATGAGGACACTGATTTCGATGACAGCATCCGCTCTCTTGGCAACTTAGTCGGAGCCATTCAGCGAGGTGACAGAGTATCCGTAGAAGGAGAATACTATACGGACTCTGATGCCAACAAAATTGCCCTTGAACTTGACTTTGATGTCGACCGCCGGAACGAAGATGACGATGGCGATTCAGACGATAGCGACGAAGAAGATCGTGAAGAATTTGAGTTTGAAGGTGATGTTGAATCCGCGGATCCATCTGCCAAAACGTTCCGGGTTGATGGACTGATCTTTCATATTACTACCGAAACCAAGTTTGAAGGCGACTTAAATTCACTCGGTAATTTAAACGGAGCTCTTCAACGCGGAGATGATGTAGAAGCAGAGGGTGAGTATTACACCGATAGTGAAAGCCGAAATATTGTTACAAAAGTAGAATTTGATTCCGATCGCCGTGAGGGTGACGATGGCGACGACAATGGAGATGAGGACGGTGACGATGATGGCGATGACGATGAAGATCGTGAAGAGTTCGACTTTGAAGGATCCGTTTCATCTGCAACATCAAACACATTTACCATCGGCAGCACCACTTACACACTCAATGGCGATTCTGATATTGAAGGTGAAGGCGTAAACAGCATGCAAGATATCGTCGATGCTATCAACGGCGGCGATGAAGTGGATGCTGAAGGTGAATATTACATCGACGGCAGTGACAACATCGTGATTGAAGTTGAATTCGATATCGAAGGACGTGACGAAGACGACAATGACGATGGCGACGATGATGGTGATGAGGACGGTGACGATGATGGCGATGACGATGAAGATCGTGAAGAGTTCGACT
>CAYRDO010000060.1:13987-20135 GCA_964422985.1 uncultured Rhodohalobacter sp.
TTGAAGGGTCCATCAGCTCGGCCACATCAACAACCTTTACCCTGAACGGACAAACCTTTACCGTGAATAATCAAACCGAGATTGATGGTAATAAAGGAATTAACACCCTTCAGGAAATTGCCGATGCACTAGACAACGGTGACCAAGTGGATGCCGAAGGTGAATACTACATCGAGGGTGGCGAGAATATCGTCATTGAGATGGAATTGGATGTCGAGCGCCGTGATGATGATGAAGACGATGATGACGGAGAAAATGGTGACGATGGGGACGATGACGATGAAGATCGTGAAGAGTTTGACTTTGAAGGGGCTATCAGCTCGGTCACATCAACAACCTTTACCCTGAACGGGCAAACCTTTACCGTAAATGATCAAACCGATATCGACGGTAACAAGGGAGTGAATACTCTGCAGGAAATTGCCGATGCACTCGATAACGGCGACCAAGTAGATGCCGAAGGAGAATACTACATCGAGGGTGGCGAGAATATCGTCATTGAGATGGAATTGGATGTCGAGCGCCGTGATGATGATGAAGGAGATGACAATTCCGATGACAACGACGAAGACGATGATTAATCAACGATAATATCCCAAAAACGACAGAGACGGTTGATAAACAAACTTGTCTCTGTCGCTCAATTTTATATGGAAAACAACAATCACATACCGGAATCAGACCAGGAACTGGCCCGACGTGTGGGTGCTGTTCTCCAAGAAAATCGGTCCATTTTATCGATTGATGATCCGATAATCGATCAAATTATAGACTATAAAAAGGGGCTCTATACTGCGTTTGAAGATGAAATTATTGAGAGCAGGCAAAAAAGTTGGGAAAAAGTTTCATCAGTCATTCGAAAAGATCAGAGCAAGAATTCGTCTAGCACAAAACCCGACAAATCTGATCTTAAAGTTATCGGCACGAGACGAAAAACCTTTCTGAAAGCAGCGGCTGCAATTTTGGTTGCAGCTTTATTATCAATTTTCATCTTCACGCAAGTTGATTTCAATCAACCAGAGATTGTGGTTCAATCCGGATCAAACCAGATGACATATACATTGGGTGATGAAAGCCAGGTAAAACTGCGGCCGCATTCTTCCCTCACGATCCTGGAAAGATCTGAGGATGTTGTACGATATAAACTGGAGGGTGAAGCCTTTTTCAATGTTACAAAAGACCAAAATCGCCGATTTCTGGTCGATGCCGGACCGGGAGTTATCGAAGTAACCGGCACGTCATTTAACATTCGGGAGTGGAGTGGGGAAACGATTGTTTATCTTAAAGATGGTTCTCTGTCGCTTAACTCATCAAAAACATCTGAAGAAATATTATTAAACCCGGGAGAAGTAGCTACAATCAACTCAAATTTTGAAATTTCTGAGCCCGTTCAAACAAATGGAAACGAGTTTATCTCCTGGCAGCAAGATGAAATGATATTTAACAATCGCAGTGTTGAATCAATCATCAAAGAACTTGAATATCACTACTCTATCGATATCCGGGTACCGGATCGACTACAAAATGAAGTTCTTGGAGGCACCTTATCATTAGAAAGCAGAACAATAAGCCTCGAAAATTTAGGAATTGTATTAGGCGGAAATTTTTCTTCAATTGGGAATGATACGTACCAATTTGTCGAATAGACCTGAGCATGACCCAAATCACGAAGCTTTTTCAGAACTTATTATTTCTGATACTCTTCCTTTTTCTACCCTGTTTCTCTCTGTTTGCACAAGACTTACACTTTGAAAATGATTCCGCAATTGATGTTTTTAATCAGATTGAGGAAGAAACCAGCTTTACTTTTCTCTACAGAGAATCCCTCGTTTCAGATCTGAATATCAGCCTGAATTCCGCTCCAGACTCCTTGGTTTATGATTTACGAGCCTCTCTTCGTCCCCACGCGCTTACGATTCGGGTTGATTCGGTTGGGCAACAATTGATTGTTCTCCCCATTCCTGAATCGTCATTAGCGAATCAGAAAGTATCCATCACAGGTCAAATTGTAGATGCCGAAACCGGCGAGAGACTTCCCTTCAGTACTATTTCCTGGAAAGAAGATCAAACAATCGATGGACTGGTAACAGGCAATGCAGCTCAATTTCAGATCAATTTTCAATCGGATCAGCCGTCTGTAAATCTGGAAGCATCGTATGTAGGATACAAAAAAACGAATGTTACACTCGATCTCACATCAAACAACCAGATACAAGATTTAACGATTCGGCTTCAACCAGAACACGTATCAGGATCAGAGATCATTGTATTGGGAAAGAACTATTACTCACCACAGGATTCTTCACTCACGGGACTGATAAAAACCGACCGGTTTAGTCCGCTTGGTGACGATAATGCCGTTCGGGCTCTGCAGGTTTTGCCTTCCGTTGGTGCCACAACGGCGATGAATGACGGCCTCAACGTTCGCGGAAGTACTCCCGATGGTTTTCATCTTGAGCTGGATGGAATCACAATTTTTAACCAAAGTCACCTTTTTGGATTGTTAGACAGTTTCAACGAAGATGCCGTTTTAAATAGCGGATTTTTCTATGATGTAGCACCAGCGCATATCAATTCTCCCATCGGCGGAAAACTTTCATTAACTACCCGGAACGGATCTCTGCAAAACACCCATATTGAGGCCGGAATCAGCAATACAAGTGTAAAAGTTACGGCTGATGGACCTCTCACAAGAGGGAAAAGCAGTTGGCTTGTATCCGCACGGTCATCATATATGAATCAGGTGAACTGGTTCAATAACGATCATTTGATTCGCTGGGGACTGGACATTAACCGGCCGGGATCGGAAGTATCAGCCGCTCAAGATATTAATTCAGAACTGGTTACTCCCCGTGATTCCGATGTGTATTACTTCGATATCCATGCAAAGTTGATGTTCGAACAAACAGATGGCAGCCGAACGATGGCGAGTGTTTATGTAGGCGGTGATCGCACAAGTCAATTAGCGGATCGATTAACGCGAAACAGATCTGCTGAAGAGCGATTTCGAACAACCGAGGTTGAAACCGAAAATCGCTGGAATAATTTTGCCATTTCTACTCAACACCAACAAGCGCTTTCTTCCACAGTTTACAGCAATACAACCCTGGCGTTGAGCGCCTATGAAACTCTCTTCAGCAAAGATGATTTTCTCTACACAAATACCACTGAAATTGGTGAGTCTTTGCAAACCACGGTTTTCACCTATCCCCTATTAAATCGAAGCACGATGAACCGGGTAAAATTCGATCAAACTTTCGATCTCTATTCAGAAAGATTTAACTTCAAAACCGGAATTACAGGAATCTATCATCGTGGAGAATACAGTGAAGATTCATTTGACAGACAGCAGTTTTACACTCGCACATCTGCCATTCAAACCGATCTTTTCGGACAAACAGAGTTCAATCCATTTGATTTTGTAGAACTTCATTCAGGTTTGAGAACTCATTATTACTCAGCCGGAAATTATTTCAGATTATCACCCAGACTCAAATTAAATCTGTTTGAAGATCAGAATATCTCACTGAGTGCCGGATACAGCAAGAATCACCAGTTTATCAATCGGGTTGGATTTAGCAATGCGGTTACGGCTGACGTTTGGATTCTGGCCAATGAAAATCAGGCACCATCCTCGGTCGACCAGGTAACAGCAGGGGTTTACCTGAACCCATTTCAACGACTATATTTACAGGTTGAAGGGTATCAGAAACACTACGAAAATCTTCGCTCTCATGAGTTGAATGCCCAATCGTTGACAAATACATTTACGGATTCTCCCTGGTTTTTTGGAAATGATGGGGAGGGTAGAGGAATAGAATTTCTTAGCCGGTTTCGGTCCAATTATTTTACACTCACACAAACCTACACGCTCTCTTCCATGAAGCTCAGAAATGAGTCAATCAATAACGGGGAGGAGTTTTATGCGCCTTGGGATCGAACGCATTCAGCAACGACGAATCTTTCCATCGATATTATCCCGAATGTTCAACTTTATGCCGCTTTTATTCTTGCAAGCGGATCCGTGACCGGCACGTATGATTTTGCCAGGAATCAAAATAATCGGCTGGGTTCTTACCAACGGCTGGACCTTTCAGCACAATTCAGCAAACAATTTTCAGGAACTGCACTCAGTGCAAAATTCTCAGTATTTAATGTATTAGATGAGCAAAATCCCTGGTATCGAGAATATCAGCCGGTGATTGTGACGAGAAATACCATTCCTGCAATTCGGTCCGAAATTGTGAGTGTGTACGATCTCGGCATTCAGCCCTCTTTCGAGATCAAAATAGATTTTTAACCTGTCGCCTGAATTTTGGTGCCCCTCCGTTTGCCGGATGACGGACCGGAATATGATCCACCCCAAGTTGGGATAAACTAAGCTCGCATTTTCGTCCTACGGCCACCATTTCTACATCCTCAAAAAGGTTCATAAAACTTTTGAGATGATCGAGACCCGCATCCAGCTCGTCCGTGGTCGGTGTACGATTACTCAACAATCCCTGATCCGGTTTGTATGGATGCCACGGCACCGCATTCCAAAGAACCACTTCATACGGATTGATTCCCAGATCGATCAGCGCTCCCCACATAATCGTTGCGGTCGGCTCACTCATCCCCTTTTCGATGACAGTTGGAGAACTGGTTCGCTGAGGTTCCACCGTCTGAAATACATGATCCGGACGAACACCATATTTCGGTTCCTGGTGACCAAGAAGAATTCGCTCTGAAGTCATTGCAATTCCCGTAAAATGTCCGCCCTGATAGCCGAGTGCTTCCGCAATGAAAAGATACTTCGCACTTTCAACTCGTTCGCTCAGATACGTTTTGAGCTGCTGACGCCGAATTTCCGGTGCTTCTTCCGTTTCATCATGTTCGCCATCCCGATGATACCATGGATTAAAAAGCCCTTCGGGATTGTGTTTTAAAGAGGTTATAAATTCGTCAATCATTCGAAATCTTTGCTTTATACTTTTATAATCGATTACTTCAAATATTGAGCGAAAGAAAGTGACTATATCAAAAGAACTCAACTAAGAGACGCATGAAAAATACTTTTTCCCATCTGATATATTCTATCTTCCTTTTTTCTCTTCTTTTATTTTTTGGGTGTAAAAGTAATTCAGGTCCGGAGACTGATAAGGGGGCGATCAGAGTTATCACCATCACCGAGGGAGAAAATGCAGATGGATATAAGGTACAGATAAAGGATGAAAACCGAATTAACATTGCTGCCAACGATACTCTTACTTCTGAAAATTTAGACGATGGAACGTACAAGGTTGAACTTCTTGAGTTGCCTGAAAAATGCTCTATAATGGGTGCCAATCCGGTTACAGTAACTATTGAAGGCGGTCAGGAATCCACTGTTACTTTTGAAGTGAATTGTACGGAGATGTCAGCCGACACCGGAACTCTGGAAGTCATTTCAAACACTTCTCCACCAGGTACCGACTATTCCTACAAATTGATAATAAATAACGATAATGAGTACGATATAGCAGCAAATGATACGCTGGTTTTTAAGAATCAAGAATATGGTTCCTATAGCCTTGAACTTGAAGATCTGCCGGAAAACTGTTCGATAGACGGCCTCAACCCAGTTGTAGTGCAATTAGAACACCAAGAAAAGGTGACTGCCACATTCAATATAAGCTGTGAATTTCCAAATTCTTTAGAGGTCTTTACAAACACATCACTTATCAATTCAGAAAAAGTTTACTCTTTTCATATCAACGGAGAAGAATATGAAATTGGTGCAAACGACGGATTGCTAATTGAAAACATAGATCCGGGAACGTATCAAGTCAGTTTATCCAATATTCCCTCAGCGTGTTTAATTAGAGGAGATAATCCGAGAGAAGTTACTATTACAGATGAATACCCAATCTCTACAAGCTTTGGAATTTTTTGTCAAACCATCTTTAACTACAAATGGATTTATAAATCTGTTGGTGCTGTCGACGGGCATTCCGTTAGAGCTCTAAATCCTGATGGAACGGGTATGTCTATCTCCCCTGTTTTTCGTTTTGTTGGTAGAGTTCGAGCTTCTCCAGACATGACGAAAATTGCATTTACAGGTTCAAGTTATGAAAATTGGAATTGGGGCTATGAACTCTATGTATCTGATCCTGACGGCTCCAACCTG
>CAYRDO010000061.1:0-20122 GCA_964422985.1 uncultured Rhodohalobacter sp.
TCACCTGCGATCTTTTTTATTTGAAACTTTTACCTGTGGTACTGTGATTTAGAATAAACTACCAACACAAAACAAACAAAAACAAAGAGGGCAGGAAAGAACATTTTTAACAGAAAATTGGGCATTTTAAAGAGGTTGGATATAAATTAGGCAAATGGGTTGATGTAGGTTACTGGCAGTTGATTCTTTAAAAAACCTTCAAATACATCCAAATAATCCGCTTGATATTCTTTATCTTTCTCCCGTTCAGAATTTTATCCAATAAGAAACTCTCTGTGTGAAAAAACTGGTAATTTTTGCGTCCGGGTCGGGCACAAATATGCAGGCTGTTATTGATGAGATTGAAGCGGGTGAAATCCAAGCGGAAATTGCCGGACTCATTGTAAACAAATCTGAAATTAAAGCGATAGAACGCGCTGAAAATTTTAACATTCCGGTTTCAATCATCACAGATAAGGAAGAAAAAAGCTTTACGGAGAAGCTTCATAAACAGCTTAAAGAATGGGAACCTGACCTGATTGTCCTGGCCGGATTCTTGAAAAAGGTTCCGGATTCGATCATCAAAGAATACAAGAACAAAATTATCAACATACATCCGGCTCTACTCCCAAAATTTGGAGGAAAGGGCTATTACGGCTTAAATGTTCACGAAGCTGTTTTGGAATCTGGCGATAAGGAATCCGGTTGCACGGTTCATTATGTAAATGAAGAGTACGACAAAGGTCCGATTATCAAACAAGCGAAAGTGCCTGTTCAATCTTCAGATACTCCCAAAACGTTAGCCAAACGTGTTTTAAAGGCTGAACATAAGTTACTTCCATCGGTCATTAAAAAGTTAATCAATCAAACATAATTTTACCCAAACGTGTCTCTACAACCTCTCTCTTCTCTACCGAAAGAACCTCTCAAAATTAAACGCGCCCTGCTTTCTGTTTCTGATAAAACCGGAATTGCGGAACTAGCTGAAGCACTTCATAACGCGGGTGTTGAAATTGTAAGCACCGGTGGTACAGCAAAAGCCATTCGCGATAATGATATACCGGTTACCGATGTTAGTGAAATCACAGGGTTTCCTGAATGTTTAGATGGCCGTGTTAAAACATTACATCCAAAGGTTCATGGCGGAATTTTGGCGAGAACCAGCCATCAACCCGATAATGATGAAATTGACGAACTTGGAATTTCTGCGTTTGAACTGGTAGTCGTAAATCTATATCCCTTTAAGGAAGTAGTAAAAGACGAAAGTATTAATCCTGCAACGGCTACTGAAAATATTGACATTGGCGGTCCCACAATGGTTCGAGCCGCGGCGAAAAATTTTGCACATGTTACTATTTTAACCAATCCGGCTCAGTATGAGGGGTTCCGGCAAGAACTCAGTCCAAACAATGAAATCAGCTATGAAACACGGTTGAAACTTGCCCGAAAAGCTTTTGAACATACGGCAGATTATGATGCGGCGATTAGTCAGTATTTCAATCAACTAGATGAGCAGGAGCTGCCGGATCAATTGAATATTTCTATCCCTAAACATGCAGGACTACGATATGGCGAAAATCCACATCAAAAAGCTGGTGTATATGGAGAGCAAAATAATTTTATCAATTGCTTTCATGGGAAAGAACTCAGTTACAATAATTACCTGGATATAGACAGCGCTCTTCGTTTAATGACCGATTTTAAAAATGAAGATCCCACCGTGGCCATTTTCAAGCATACAGTCCCCTGCGGAATATCCACAAAATCAAATTTGATTGAAGCGTATAAGCGGGCATTTGCTACAGATACGGTTTCTCCATTTGGTGGAATTGTGATTGTAAACCGGCCCTTGGATATGGAAACGGCAAAATCAATCGATTCCATTTTTACAGAAATTATTCTGGCACCAGAATATGAGGATGGTGTCATCGAATTTCTCAAGCAGAAAAAGAATCGCCGCTTAATTGAAATTCTAAACTTTCCTGATGGTAAAAACGACTATTCCGTACGGTCGATCATCGGCGGGGCTCTATATCAACAAGTAGACAGTAAAATTGTAACCGCTGATGATTTAGAAGTGGTTACAGATCGGAAACCCACTGACAAAGAACTTTCCGATCTGCTTTTTGGATGGAAAGTTGTGAAACATGTAAAATCGAATGCCATAGTATATGCTAAGGATCAGTCTACATGCGGTATCGGAACCGGTCAAACAAGCCGTGTTGAAAGCTCAGTAATTGCCGTCCGAAAAGCGATGAATGAAGATTTGTCTCTGAAAGGAAGTGCTATTGCATCTGACGCATTTTTTCCTTTTGCTGATGGTGTCATAGCCGCGGCTCAATCAGGTGCTACGGCAGTTATTCAACCCGGCGGAAGTGTTCGGGATCAGGAAGTAATTGATGCCGCAAATAAATATAAAATGACCATGGTATTTACCGGAATCCGGCATTTTAAACACTAAAAAAAACCGTTTATTTTCTAAAACTAATGTTCGCAACTGCATCACTAAACCTGTATTTTTGTGATGCTCTGAACCCAATAATTTTGCAAAGTAACCCAGCCTAATGTCGAAGCCTTATACAAAATCAAAACCACGCAGTAAAAAAGGTCAAAAGAAAAACGGGTTATTCGATTTTCTTTATACCGATATTGCCATTGACCTTGGAACAGCCAACACGCTGGTTTATGCAAGAGGACAAGGCATTGTTTTGAACGAACCTTCGATTGTGGCATTGAATAATCGAAATGAACCTGTTGCCACCGGCCATGAAGCCCGGTTGATGCATGAAAAAACACACGGCAACATTCGAACCGTTCGTCCGCTCAGAGATGGTGTTATTGCTGATTTTGAAGTAGCTGAGCAGTTGATTCGGGACATGATTCAGAAGGTGAAGATGAAATGGTACTCTACAACCCGGCAAATGGTTGTTTGTGTTCCGAGCGGAATTACCGAAGTGGAACGCCGTGCCGTTCGAGACAGTGCTGAACATGCCGGAGCCAAAGAAGTGTATTTGGTTGATGAACCAATGGCGGCTGCAATTGGTATAGGCCTGGATGTGCACGAACCGGTTGGAAATATGATTGTAGATATTGGCGGCGGTACCACAGAAATTGCGGTGATTGCTTTATCCGGAATTGTTCATGCACAATCGGTTCGGTTGGGTGGAGATGAGTTGAATGATGACATTGTCAACTATTTCAGAAGAAATCACAACTTATTAATTGGTGAGCGTACATCAGAAAGAATTAAATGTGAAATCGGTTCTGCAGCTCCTCTTGATGAAGAGCTGGAGATGATCACCAAGGGACGCGATTTGGTAAACGGGGTGCCGAGAACACGGCAGGTAACATCAAAAGATGTAAGAGAAGCAATTTCAGAATCTGTAAATACTATTGTTGAATCTATAACCAAATCTCTTGAGCAAACTCCTCCCGAACTTTCTGCGGATATTTTGGATCGCGGAATTATGCTGACCGGCGGTGGTGCGTTGCTCAAAAATCTCGATAAATTGATTATGGAGACAACCGATCTCCCCGTGCATATAGCAGAAGACCCTTTAACTGCCGTTGTACGCGGAACCGGAGAAATTCTCGAAGATCTCGATTTTTACAGAACTGTAATTACGTAAAACTCTCCATACATGTGAATGCGACAATTAACGGATGTTAAAGACTACATCATTACTGCAGTCATTCTGTTGCTTGCCATCACACTGATGGTAAACCGACATGAAGGTGGGCTTCAAAACCTTCGCAAGGTTTCCATTACCGTTCTAAGCTACCTGGAACAACCACTTTCCAGTTTTCGCATTTATCGACAGGCTATTTCAACAAATACGTATCTGCATCGACAGAATATTCTATTACAAGATGAACTGAACCGGCTTCGATCGGTTGAGGAACAGAATCGAGTATTAAGAGATCTTTTGAACCTTCGTGAAGAAAGTGAACTCCCGTTAATTCCTGTTCGGGTAGTGGCAAAGGATTTGATGAGTATCAACAGTTCTATAACCGTAAGTGCCGGAACGGATGATGGTGTAAAAATCGGCATGCCTGTCATCAATTCAGATGGGTTAATTGGCCAGGTGATACTTGTTTCCAAAGATTATTCCCAGGTTTTGCCTTATTCCAATTCTATGTTTCGGGTTAGTGCGCAGGTAGAAGAAAATCGTGCATATGGAATTGTTTCATGGCCGGCCAGATCGAACAAAGAGTTGGTTCTGAGATTCATTCCTGAAACGATTGAGGTTGAGCCGGGGCAAACTGTTTATACATCCGGCTACAGTAACCAGTTTCCGTCGGGAATTCCTATTGGTGAAGTGACTGCAACTGAATCGGGCAGTGGAATCGAAACGCAAACAATTTATCTCAATGCTTTTGCAGACCTTTCCACGGTAGCAGAAGCCTTTATTATTGAGTTTGAGCCGGATACGACCATACAGAACCTGAATGAAGAACAGGAGGATCTGTTTTGATTTTGTCAAAAAATGTACGCTTGATTCTAATCGGACTGGGAATTGTTGGCATACAAACGGTTTTGCTTCGTCACTTTGAAATATTTGGGTCAGAGGCCGATTTAGTCTTAGTTTTCCTGTTGTGGATTTGTGCAAAACGTCCAAAAACCAATGCACTTTTATTTGCTGCATTTTTAGGATTTACTCAGGATGCACTCACCGACCTTTGGGGTCTTCATATGTTTTCAAAAACTTTGTTGGTTTTTATACTACACGGCTATTTAAATCGTATTTCAAAAACCGGATTCATTTTTTGGCAAATTTTTTTGATAATCCTGGTTTCCGCAATCATCCACAATATCATTTTTTACGGAGTCAGCCTATTCTCAGGACTGTATGCAACCACTGGCACTTTTTGGAGTCTTTTGTTGATCAGTTCATTTTTCACGGCAATCATTGGAAGTTTTCTCTATCTCGTTAGAGAAGATTTATAGCACGTTTGATTTATTCTTATGTCGACGCACAGACAATCAGATCGGATTCGTACATCGGGCAGAGTTCTACGCGCTGTTCTTGTCATCGGTCTGCTCGTACTTCTGGGAAGAATCTTCCAACTCCAGATCCTTGAGTATGAAACCTATACTCCGTTGAGTATGCAAAATTCTCTGAGAATGGAAGTTGTCAATCCCGCACGGGGGTTGATATACGATAAGAACGGAACCATCCTCGTTGAAAATCAGCCAATTTACTCCATCACAATTACTCCCTCCCGCTTTGAAAAGGAAAAAATTCCGCTTTTGGCTGATCTAATGCAGATTGAGCAGGAACTTGTTCAGGAAAGAGTAGAAGAAGCTCAGGAGTATTCCTGGCACCGAACCTCACGGCTTTTTACGGAAGTTTCGTTTGAAACATTTTCAGCCATTCAAGAAAATCTCTGGCAGCTTCCGGGCATAGGACATCAAATTGAGAGCAAGCGAAACTATCCCACAGAAGTCAATGCTGCACACGTTATGGGCTATCTCAGAGAAGCCACGCGCGAGGAATATTTGGCTAACGAAGATATTATGCTGGGAGATAAAATCGGGAAAAGTGGCCTTGAAATGATCTATGATGATTATCTGCGGGGTGAAGTTGGAACAGAGTATATTCGCGTTAACGCATTCGGTCAAGAGTTGGGATCGTATGAAGATGGTATGCTGGATATTACTCCCACAAAAGGTTCGGACCTTGTTACAACTCTCGATGCAGACTTACAACAACTAGCTGAAGAGCTAATGGTAAATAAACGAGGTGGAATTGTAGCCATTGATCCGCAAACCGGTGGCGTATTGAGCATGGTTAGCGCTCCTGATTATGATTTATCTAAACTTGCCGGGCGAATGGATGCAGATTACTGGCAGCAGATCAACGGCAATCAATATACTCCGCTATATAACCGGGCGATCTCTTCACGTCAACCACCCGGATCTACCTTCAAGCCATTTATGGGAATGGTGGGTATGGAGCTTGGGTTGATAACACCTGAAACCGAAATCTACAATCCCGGATATTACACACGGGGACGACGGTACGGTGATCTGGCCGATCCCGGCACATATAACCTTGAAAAAGCGATCACCTTTTCTAGCAATACTTATTTCTTCTGGATCATGGACAGAATTGCCAGCCGGGGTATGCTCAACCAGTGGTCTGCTTTAATCAGAGATTTTGGGATCGGTCCGAAAAACAATATTGACCTTCCTTATGAAGTATCAGGTATTGTGCCTGACAGCACCTACATGGAAGAGAACTTTGGCGACCGATACTGGGGTATCGGTGATTTGATGAGCCTTGGAATTGGACAGGGGATGGTTTCAGCCTCCCCTCTTCAAATGGCTGTAGCTGCATCATCAATAGCAAATGGTGGATACCGGGTTCAGCCGCATGTTGTGAGTGCTATTAAAGATCAACGTGGAAAGTTTCAGTATACAAATCCCGTATTTGAAAAAATTGACTGGCTTGAGCCCAATCAACTTGAAACAGTTAAAAAAGGGATGAGAGGGGTAGTTTCGACAGGTGGAGGCCGGTATTATGCCAACCTTGATAGTATTGAAGTTGCCGGAAAAACAGGGACTGCTCAAAACCCTTACGGAGAAGATCACGGATGGTTTATATCATTCGCGCCGGTGGACAACCCTCAAATTGTTGTGGCTGTTCTCGTAGAAAATGCCGGATATGGATCGATTTCTGCAGCACCGATTGCATCACTTTTGATTGAGCAATACTTGACAGGTGAGGTCAATCGCCAAAGAGTATTGGATTATGTACTCAATTTTGAATCCAAAGATGCACGAACCGCGGAGGCAAACTGATGTTTAATTCAAAAGAGTTTAGCTGGTCAGTAATAGTGATTTGGGTGGCTATTTTTTCAATCGGATTAGCCGCCATTTACAGTGCCACGCAAGGGCCTGTATCCCAATTTCTTCCTGAATACATTCAAAATAATTTTTTCAAACAGGCTACCTGGATTGGGTTGTCCATAGTAGTTTTGGTAGCTATTCAGTTTGTAGCGCCACGAACGTTTCAGGAGGGGGCATATCTATTTTATGCCTTCTGTATTCTTTTAATGATTATCACCCTTTTCTTTGGGGTAGAGGTCAGCGGATCAAAAAGCTGGCTCCGAATCGGACCGATTAACATTCAGGTGGGTGAAATAACTAAAATAGCTACTATTCTCGCTGCTGCGAACTATCTTACGAGCCGAAGAGACATCTCCGCTGAAAATTTAAAAACTGCCTTAACAACGGTCGGTTTCTTCATGCTTCCCGTGGTGCTATTGCTTTTACAGAATGAAGCCGGAATTGCGATCGTATATCTTGTGATGTTGCCGGTCGTTCTGTTTTGGTCAGGCCTTCCATATGGAATTTCTCTTCTGATGATTGCTCCTGCGCTCATCGGTTACTTCACTATTTTAGGATGGATGTGGGGTGCTTTGGCAGCTGTTATCATAACCATTGGAATCTTTTTGCTACAGCGCAGAACCTGGCTTACGTTCACATCCCTCACTATGGGAATTCTCATTGTAGCAGGGACGGGTATTGCATTAGAACAAGTCCTGCAGCCTCATCAGCGGGCCAGAATTGAATCGTTCGCTAATCCCACCCTAGATCCCCTTGGCGCCGGATGGAACGTCTTACAAGCAAAAACCGCAATTGGATCTGGTGGGTTTAGCGGAAAAGGATTTATGGAAGGAACTCAGACACAACTTCGTTTTCTGCCCGAGCAATGGACCGATTTTATTTTCTGTGTTGTGGGCGAGGAGTTCGGCTTCATCGGGGCTTCGATTGTCATTATTTTATTCAGCCTTCTCTTACTGCGAATGCTTTCAATGGCAATTTATCATAAACATCCATTTGCACAGTTGGTAATTGTAAGCGTAACATTTCTCTTCTTTGCTCACTTTTTGATTAACATCGGGAGTGCAACTGCTTTGCTGCCCATTATTGGGATTCCATTACCATTTATGAGCTACGGCGGATCAGCATTTCTCACGAACACAATTATGCTTGCAATCTGTTTAAATCTCGACTCGAATAAACGCTCGTTTAGTATTTACAGGTAGGAAAACTCTATTTTTCGTACACCTTTTCCGTTCTCAGTTTAAAACTCTGCCGGTGATGTTTGGTATATCCGTGATTTTTTAATCCCTTAAAATGTTCTTTTGTTGGATAGCCCACATTTGTTTTCCAACCGAAATGCGGATACTCTTCATGCAGATTTCTCATCAATCGATCCCGATGAACTTTAGCAAGAATAGACGCCGCAGCTATGGATACCGACCGGTCATCTCCTTTGATGATACAACTATGCGGAATGACCGATGAAGTAAAGCTATTTCCGTCGACCAATAAATAATCTGGGTTAGCGCCGTCAGATTCAGAGCACCGAATCATAGCCCGTATGGATGCTTTCAGTATATTGATCTCATCGATTTCCCGGGGGGAGCACTGCTGAATACTCCAATAAACGGCTTTTTCTTTGATCTCTTCCGACAATCGAAGACGTGTTGTTTCATCAATTGACTTACTGTCTGCCACATCCTCGCTGAGTGTAGACGAGGGTTTTAAAATTACCCCGGCGGCAACCACCGGCCCACAAAGACAGCCTCTGCCAACTTCATCCAATCCCATAATCCGTTGATATCCCTGCTGCCACAGATTGTTTTCAAATTGATAACGATCCATCAAACTTCCGTTTCAAATTTCATTAAACAATGGTTACTATTTATTCGTGTCGGACTTTAAATCAGCATGCAATGATTTGCCCTGTAAAGAAGTTATAAGATAAAGAAAATCGACAGCAGAATTTAGTTATGCATTTCATTTATTCAGAATGGGATGATCGATTTAATCGATCCGGTAAATCGCCCTTTGAAACTTTATGGGACCTTTTCCAGGAACTGTTAACCATTTCCGGCGGAGACGTTTCTCAAGCTCTGAGATGGCTCAATCAGGTGGATGAGGAGTACGAAATTACCGATCAGTTTGAAGACGGATACGGCATCGGAGATTTTATTGACGAGATGAAAGAGCGTGGTTATATCCGATTTGATGAAGAGGAATCCGTTATGATGCCCACCTCGAAAACGGATCGGAGTATCCGCCAAAAAGCGCTGGAGGAGATCTTTAATCAGCTCAAGAAAGGCGGTGAAGGTCAGCACAAAACAAACTATACAGGAAAAGGACTGGAGCGCCAACCGGAAACACGCCCCTGGAAAATGGGTGATGATTCCGCTCACATCGACAGTACCGGAACGATGATGAATATGTTGAAGCACAGTTCTTTGGATCAATTTCAGCTGAGAGAAGATGATTTACAGGTGTATGATACTGACCATTATACCTCCGTCTCTACAGTACTTTTGATTGATGTCAGCCACTCTATGATTCTTTATGGCGAAGATCGAATCACACCCGCAAAAAAAGTAGCGATGGCTCTCTCAGAGCTAATCATGAGTAACTACGCTAAAGACTCCTTGGATATCGTGGCGTTTGGAAATGAAGCCTGGGATATTGAAGTGAAAGATCTTCCTTACCTGAAAGTCGGTCCGTATCACACAAATACGCTCCAGGGATTGCAAAAAGCCAGGCACATATTGCTGCGGAAGAAGTTTTCGAATAAACAGATTTTTATGATCACAGATGGAAAACCGTCTTGTATGATTGAGAACGGACGGCTTTATAAAAACAGCTTTGGCTTGGATCGAAAAATTATCAACAAAGTTCTGGATGAGGCTGTAGTTTGCAGACGTGAACAGATTGACATCACCACATTTATGATTGCGCGCGATCCTTATCTTCAAAACTTCGTACGAGAATTAACCGAAGCAAATAAAGGGCGAGCCTACTACTCATCTCTCAACAAATTGGGCGGATATATTTTTGAAGATTATATCCGAAATCGAAGAAAGAGAGTGCAATAAAAAAAGGCAACCTGAATATCAGATCGCCTTTCCAATCAATCAAATAATTGTTTTAGATACCCAGATTCTCCATTACGGCATCTGTAATGTCATACTCAGATTCAACATCAGGAGAAACATAAAGAATAATTACATCTCCGGTTGAGGTAGTTGTGTTGAGTACATAATCCAGTCCGCGCTCTGAAGCTACGGTATCAATTGCTTCCTGGATTTGCTGAAGCAACGGAGCCATCAATTCGGCGCGTCGCTGCTCAATCTCTTGCTGTGCCTGCGATTGCATCTGACGAAATTCCTGATCTAATTGTGTCAAACGCTGTTCTTCAGTTTGTCGGGCTTCTTCAGAAATCACTCCTACTTTTTGTTGATACAGTTCAACTTCGGATTGCAGTTCCTGCTCTTTTTCGGCGAGCTCAGTTTGTTTGCGTTCAGCCAGATTTTGCAGTCGCTGCCGAACAGCACTCATTTCAGGCATTCGTTGAAGAATAGCCCTTGGATCCACAAAGCCAATTTCCATGTCGCCTTCGGCAACTTGTGCTTGAGCTGTAGGTACAGCCATCAGTGCCGAAAGAATGATAAGCGTTACAATAGATAGTAGATTTAATTTTTTCATGATCCTATTTGGTCGAATTAGTTTTGTGTAAGTTTGTCAATTACTTGTTGAGTGATATCCGGTGCTCTGTCTGATGTGTAATAAACAATGGGATCGCCCATATTCGAAGCTTTATTGATCACATAATCATATCCCATCTCTTCGGAGACTTCAGCCATTGCATCTTCCACCCGCACTAAGAGCGGATTAAAAAGCTCAGTCTGTCGTTGCTGAATTTGTTGCTGAATTCGCTGCTGAAAACTGTTGAGCTCTTGCTGCAACTCATTGAGCCTGGCCTCTTCATCGGCCTGCTCTTGCTGGCTTAAAGTACCTGCTTCAGCCTGCTCAGAATATTGGGTCATTTGATCAATCCAGTCTTGGTACCGTTCCTGAAACGCATTTTGACGCTCCTGGATGTAGCTTTCAAGCTGGGTTTGAACCTGTTCGGTTTCCGGCATTGCATCCAGAACGGAATCGGGATTCATAACCGCAACTCTAAGCTGGGCCGAGACTGCAAGCGGCACCAGAAAAAGCAATAATGTAATAGATAGTCTTTTCATATTATCTGAATTTTTTAAAGCTCCAAATTTAACATTTTAATCGTAAAAGATCGCCTTCAATTTGTGATTGTGTAATACTATTAGATTCCAAGATCCTGCATTACCGCAGAAGTAATGTTGAACTCAGTCTGATTCTCTGGTGATATGTATATGATATTTCTTTCCAGAATATTATAGCCACCCATTGTAACATTTAAGATCATATCAAGGCCTAATTGTTTCGCTACGTTATCAACAGAAGATTGAATTTGGTCGAACAGGGGATCCATTAGTTCAGCACTTTGCTGCTGGATCTCCGTCTGCGCATCCGATTGCAACTGACGAAACTCCAGGTCCATTTGAGTCAATCGTTCTTCTTCCGTCTGACGCGCTTCTTCTGAAAGAACGCCTACTTTTTGCTGATAGGCTTGAAGTTCAGTTTGTAACTCCTGCTGCCTGGTGGCAATTTCATTTTGTGTTCTGTCATACAAATTCTGGATCTGTTGCTGAACGGCTTTTGCTTCAGGCATTCGCTGTAAAATTACCCGGGGATCTACGTATCCTACGTTAAAATCCTGGGTGAATCCATTGGGAACCACTGCCAGTGATAAAAGGCAAATTACTATAGTGCCGGTAATTTTCGACAGTAACTTTTTTCCCATCATATTATCAATTTCCTGTTTCATTGATGCCCAGTTCTATCATTACTTCCTCAGTCAGATTCCACTCTTCCTGAACAAATAAGAACCGCGTATTTTCGGACCGATCGAACACAAAATCATAGGAGTCTCGTGTAGCGACACGTGTTAACGCATCAAAAACTGTTCTTTGTATAGGCTCGAGCAATTCTTTTTGACGGGTATAATATTCACCCTGCGGGCCAAATTTTTCTTCAATGTATTGATCCAGATCTTGCTTTTTTTGTTCGATCTCATTGAGCCGTTCTTGCCGAATTTCTTCGGTAAAGAGTATTTCCCGTGCTTCGAATTCCCGTTCAAGCTCTTCGATCTCCTCTTCCATGTCATCAATTTCCTGTTGCCAGTTTTCCGAAAGGAGGCTCAACCGCTGTTCAATCCCGGAGTATTCAGGCATCTGCTGCATGATCACATCCGAATCGATAAACCCGATTTTTTGATCTTGCGCATCAGCAACATCAACTAGTAAAAACAGAACGAGAAAGATCGAATATGTGCATGTTTTGCACGACATTTTAAAACGGTGCTCCGATGTTAAACAAGAACTCCCATTCACCCGCCTGTAATCCGGGACCTTCATTTGATGGCGCCGTTCCGTCTAGACGATATCCGTAACTGAGATCAACCAATCCTAAAATTGGCAGATAAATTCTGGCGCCGAATCCAACGGCACGCTTCACATTGAACGGGTCAAAATCACTTAAAGTATTGAACGTATTACCGGCATCCATAAATACATATGGAATCAACTGAATTTGGTCGGAACTAACCGCCGGATACCTCAGCTCCATCGTATATTTATTAAAGACTCGGCCACCAATTTGGTTTTGATTTTCATCCACAGGAGAAATCACCCCGTCAAATCCACCCGGGTAACCACGCATATCAATGTTGTCGTTCAGGAAGTTTTGCCGCTGTTGAATTTGGGTACCTCCAAGGAAAAATCGCTGGAAATTACTGCGGTTGTTATCACTAAAGTATCCCATGTATCCGTAATCAACGGTTCCGCTTAACACCAGTTTACCGGCAATATTGTAGTGATGCTGGTATCCTGTTTTAAGCTTATAAAACTGAGCAAATCCCGGAACCGGCAATGCTACCTCACCCGAAACACTAAACTCTGAGCCTGCACTTGGTGAGATTGGATTGTTCAACGAATTTCTTGAAAGAACGCTTCGAAGCGTCAAAATATCTGCCTGACCGTCTTCAAAAATGCCACTGAAACCAAGAACGTTGAAGCGGTTATATGTAAGAATCAGACGTCTTGAGAAGTAGTCATCCGGCCAGTCCAGTTGTTTACCCAAACTCACACTTGCCGTGAAAAGCTCGTTTCTTCGATCGGGCTGATCCAGGCTCGTAAATCGTCGCGTATTATAATTCAGGAAGTTGTACGACATGCTTACACCCAGCGAGGTTGGTTTTCCGCGAAGCCAGGGTTCGGTAAAACTAAAGCTGTAACTCTGGTATCCGCGACCTGTAACCTGTACACCGAGTGATAATTTCTGGCCATCACCGGACGGAATTGGACTCCAGCCTCCCGGCTCAAACATTCGTCCCACAGAAAAATTATTGAAGTTGACTCGAGCTGATAAAATCACACCAATCTGGCGCCCACCAAAACCACCGGAAAATTCAAAGTTATCCGTTCCCTGTGATTCATCAAGCTGATACGAAATATCAACCGTTCCTTCTTCCCGGTTTGGGTTGATATCGGGCGTTACTCCTTCCTGGGTGAAATATCCAAGTGTACTGAGTTCTCTAACAGAACGAATAATAGCCGAACGGCTGTATGTATTGCCGGGAATAGTTCGAAGTGTTCGGCGCACTACATCATCATGCGTTTTTGTATTTCCGCTGAATGAAACTCGTCGAATCGTTGCAATCTCATCCTCAATAATTTCAAATGTTACATCGAGTGAATCTCCCTGAACAATTTCAATGTCAGGATTTACCTGGAAAAAGAGGTACCCGATGTTATTGTAGAGACTTGTGATGTCAGTTTCATCCTGGCTGAATTCCAGATTTTCATAAAATCGTGTCTCGTTAAATACATCTCCTTTTTGGAATCCGAAAAACGATGTAAGCTGTTCATCTGTATAAACTGTATTTCCTTCCCAGTCGATGTTTCGAATTCTGTACTGAGGCCCTTCTGCAATTTCAATATTGAAATAAACACCATCTTTTCCTCTCCAATCGTCAACATATACAGAGTCATCAATTACGCGAACATCTCGGTAACCATTATCCCGATAGAATTGCAGAACGTTGTTTATACCCTCTTCATACTCTTCCTGAGTATAAACGTGCCTCTTAAATATTCTCCACCACCTGTCTTGTTTGATGGTATCGAACTCCTTTCGAAGTTTTCTGTCGTCGAACTGCTCATTTCCCTCAAAAACAAACTCACGTACTTTAATTCGTTCTCCGGCATCAATATCAAAAACAAGTCTCAGCCGGTTTCGTCCATCATTGGAAAGTTCTTCACGAATTTCAATTTCTGTATTCCAATATCCTTTCTCTCTGAAAAACCGCCTGATGGTAATCAAGGCCTGCTCACGTATAGAGTTCGTTACTGCAAATCCTCGCAACAGGTTTAACTCTTCTCGTAAATCACGGCGCTGTGAACGCTTGATTCCCGTCAGTTCGTAACTTTGAAGCCGAGGCTCTTCTTCAACGGCAATATTAATGATAACTTCGTCTGTTCCTACTCGTTCATAGCCGATCTGAACATCAGAAAAAATACCGGTTCTGTAGATTTGGCGGATAGCATTTGAAATTTGCTCCCCCGGAATCTGAATAGTTTCTCCAACTTCAAGCCCACTGCTGCTTAAAAGATAAGTTTCCCGGGCAGTGACTAATCCGGAAAGAGTAATCTCCCGAATTTCATATTCCTGTGCTGAGATATTAGTTGGATCCTCAATATCAATCGCAGTTGAATCGCTGACTTGTGCAGCAACATGTTGATTGAGAGAAAAAGCAAATAACAGTAAAAATGTTAAAAAGAAGAAGTGCTTAGATTTGAACACGTAATAAAATCTTATCTTCAGTTTATGATCTAATTTGGTTTATAACTGATTTGGACAGGCTTTTGTTATGTCCGTTTTTAACTTTCCCGTATCTTCGATCACGTTTTTGGAAGGAAAATATTGCCTGATAGAGCTCATCTCGTCTAAAATCAGGCCAGTATGTCTCTGTAATGTACAATTCTGAGTAGGCCAGTTGCCATAACAGAAAGTTACTGATTCTGAATTCTCCGCTGGTTCTGATGATAAGATCGGGGTCAGGAACAGATGCAGTTGACAGGAAAGAACCAATTAAATCATCATCGATTTGGTCGGGTTTAATGTTACCCTTTTCAACTTCTTCGGCAATATTTTTTACAGCTTCTTTAATATCCCACCGGCCGGAATAACTCAACGCAAGACACAACTGCATTCGCGTGTTGTCTGCGGTTAGCTCAATCACTTCCTCTAACATTTGCTGGCATTTTTTAGGAAGCCGCTCGGTCTGACCGTTAGTTACAAGTTTAATATCATTTCTGTTCAAACGTTCAGCCTCGTTCCTGAGAGTCTGAACCAACAGTTTCATCAAGCCGTTAATTTCTGCGGACGGTCGGCTCCAGTTTTCAGTAGAAAAAGCGTATAAAGTAAGATATCCCACACCAAGCTGAGCACAAGATTCTGTAATATCGCGAACCGACTCAACCCCCGCTTTGTGACCAAACAGACGAATATTGCCTTTTTTCTGTGCCCATCGTCCATTCCCATCCATAATAACAGCAATGTGCTCCGGAATGGCACCAGAGGATTTTACCTTCTCCTGAAGCTGTTTATCCTCTTCTGTTTGATTTTTATCTGTAAGTGATAAAGGTTTTAAAGACATTTTAATGTAATTCTTTCCAACTCTCTATATTAGAGGTATTATCATCATATTTCAAGGTGTTTTTTACTCTGATGAGCTCTTGATTGAACGCTCGATTGAGAGCATTTCACAGAGTGCGAGTGCGGCTTCAGCACCTTTGTTACCCTTCTCTTCGCTAGCCCGTTCCCTGGCCTGATCAACAGTATCAGTTGTCAATACACCAAAAGATACGGGTTTTCCCGATGACATATTCAAATCTGTGATTCCACGTGTAACCGCATCGCAAACATAGTCGAAATGTGGAGTTCCGCCCCGAATAACGGCGCCAATGGCTACAACGCCATCTACATCAAGATGTTCCAAACACCATTTACATGTGAGTGGAATTTCGAACGAGCCCGGGCACCGCATCGATGTAATATTCGAATCCTGAATTCCTTTTGCCTGCAATGCGCGAATGGCAGCTTCCTGCATCTCATCCGTTACGAATGAATTCCAGCGAGCCGCCACAATGGCAACTTTAATTTCAGCCCAATTAATATCTTGCTTCTGTTCTAGTACAGTCATATTTGTTATTGAACAATCATGTTTTTGCGAGACCTTGCAGATCTCTTTAATGCTTCTACGAATTGCAGTCCTATGGTAACAACGCCCAGGTATGGATCATATTCCGATTTGCCTGTGCCATGATAATCACTTCCGCCGGTAATTAACAGATTATTTGATTTTGCCAGATCCAAAAACATCTTCTGAACCTTGTACGAATGGCTTGGATGGATGCACTCAATCCCATCAAACGGATGTTTCAGCAATTCTTTCATCTCATTTTTAGAATACATCGGACCGGGATGAGCGATAGAAAGCACTCCACCGGCATCATGTACGATAGAAATCACCTCATCCAAAACTGCATATTCTGTTTTAATCTGAGTGATTTTATCTGTACCAAGGTAACGGATAAAAGCTTCAGATACCGAAGCAACATAGCCTTTATTTATCAGAACGGATGCGGCATGAGGCCGACCAATATTCCCGGGATGAGATTCTGCCCGAACCTCTTCATAATCAATATCAATGCCTTCACTTTTTAAAACTTCAACGATCGCTTTCATGCGCTTTCTGCGGGCACTTTTTTGATTGGCGATCAGCCTCAAAAACTCTTCATCCTCTTCATCAAATCCATAGGCAAGCACATGAATCTCCCGATCATTCCAAACTGTTGAGATTTCAGTGCCGGGAATCAATTCAATCTCTTTGTCAGCGGCAAACTTTTTTGCCTCCAGATAACCGTTGATGGTATCGTGGTCCGTGATTGCAATCACATCCAGACTTTTCCCCGAAACTTTTTCGATAAGTTCCTCGGGCGTCAGATCTCCATCAGACGCATTGGTATGGATATGTAAGTCAGCTTTCCCCAAAATACTATGGTCTCAACTCGGTACGGTACTGGTACGGATTATCAAGAAAGTCCAGCGAGATATTTACAAGTTCATCCAGTTCCAAAACGGCCTTCGTTCTCTCTTCATCTTCCATGGTTTGAGAGATCCATTCAACCTTCAACTTCTTCTCAATCAATTCTTCATTTCGTTGAATCTGTGAAATTTTATACTCTCTCAAAAGCGAGTTTAATTCCTCAATATTTTCTCTGGCTGATCCCTTCTCAGAAAAATTATTGATGTTCGATTCTATAGCAGCAAGGTGTTGGTCAACGGGCGTTTCATAGGTAAAATTGTCGTCAATTAAATACTCTGTAAATCTTTCAAAAAGATCGGATGGAATTTCCTGTTGATTGGACTCTGCAATGAGATCATTCACAAAAAAGAAATAGCGGTTATTTTTTTGCAGGGCCAGATCCAGCATGGAGGATGGGTCGCTCTGAAACTCTATATCGGGCTGAATGCCGTTTCCATCATATACCACGCGGCCGTTTTTGGTTTTAAACGCTCGGCGAAGTGAATCGGGAACGGTTCGATTTTCTCCGGAATCTGAATGCATATACTCTATAGATTGAATACTCCGGCCGCTGGGAATGTAATATTTTGCGACTGTAATTTTCAGGGAGGTATTATAAGAGAGAGGACGAACGGTTTGTACCAATCCCTTTCCAAAACTATTTTCGCCTACAACTAACGCCCGATCTAAGTCCTGCAGGGCGCCGGCAACCACTTCTGAAGCACTTGCACTACCATTATTGATAAGAACCACCATCGGCAGATCCTCAAACATGGCCGGTTCCTGCGAAACAAGGGTGCTGTTGTGCGTTTCTAAACGACCGCGGGTTTCCACAACCGTAACGCCGGGTTCGATAAACTTATCAACCAGCGAAACAGCCTCATTCAAAAGTCCGCCGGGGTTATTCCGCAGATCCAAAATCAACCCATCAAACGAGCCTGATTTCTGCATATCAAGAAGTGCCTGCCGAACTTCTTCCGAAGTGCCCTGCCCAAACCGGACCAACTGGATATATCCAAAATTCTGGTCTTCACCGATTTTAGCAGCATATCGAACGTTTTTAACCTCAATCCGTTCCCGTGTTAGCGTAAAATCCATGGCCTGATCAAAGCCCGGGCGTTGAACGGTAAGGTTGATTTCAGAACCGATATCACCCACAGTTAACTGCTGTACTTCTTCGGGGGAGAGCCCTTCAACACTCACTCCATCTACTTCCTTAATAATATCTCCCGGCCTCAATCCGGCCCGTTGTGCGGGATAACCTTCCAGCGGAGCAATAATCACAATCTGATCTCCCCGATAGCCCGCATCAATTCCGATGCCGCCGTAAGACCCTGATGATAAAATCTCCATCTGACGCTGTTCCCCTTCATCAATAAAAACTGTGTAGGGATCGAGCGTTTCCAGCATAGAGTTGATGCTGCGCTCCATCAAGGTTTTGGGGCTCACATCATCCACATATTGAATGGCTACTTCCTTGTAGACATCGCTGAAAATGGTAAGATTCTTTTTGATCTGAAAAAACAGATCGCTCTGATAAACAAAAGCCGCAGAGAAGGTTAGAACTACCGCCAGTGATGTAAATATTATTGCTTTTCGGGCATGTTTCATGCACTCAGTTTACCTCGTAATCTTCAGGGTTTGTCCGGCATAAATCCGGGAGCTACTCAAGTTATTTTGATTCTTGATGTCATTAACTGACACTCCATATCGGTTCGCTATACCTATTAACGTATCATTTCGCCGAACCGTGTATGTGATTGTATCCCCTGAACCTGAAGAGCCGCCAATCTGAAGATCATAAATATTTTCTCCGGATCGCTGACGCCGTTCAATCTCTTGTTTCTTCGCAAATGCAAGTCCATCTATGTTATTATAATAACTTACTCTATTGTTAGGCACATGAACCGTGAGACGCTGTCCAACCCGGATGGTATTCCCGATGCCGTTCCACGAGCGAATTTGCCAAGCGCGAACATCGTACCACTCCGCCACGTGACCAATCGTATCTCCACTTTTCACTGTATAGGTCACTTCGGCAGTATTTGATGGCGCGGGTGCTTTTCGTCGGCTGCTACTGGAAGAAGACGTCCCCTGGTTGGATGGACGGCTTGATGAAATTTGTTCACCCGAACTGGATGCAACAGGAACGACTATCGTTTGCCCGGGATGGATGGTGCTGCTTAATCCTTCGTTGGTGGCAAACAGCGATCGAACGGACGTTCCATATCGCTGCGCGATGTAACCGAGCGTTTCGCCACGACTTACGGTGTGCATAGCAACATCGGTAGATCGTTCTTCCTGAGGGATTTCCTGGTAGGCAGCTAAAAAGTCATCTTTAATTCCCGTAGGAATTTTCAACGGATATTTTCCACCGGGAGGTGTGGCCCATCTCAGCAGTTCAGGATTCAAATCCTTCAGTTCTTCAACCGAGATACCGGCAGCTTCAGCTAGTTTTTCAAGAGGCATCAATCCATCCACTTCGGCAATTTCATACGAATACGCTTCGCGGCCGTAATTTCTTTGAAACCCAAACTCTTCAGGGTTCATCGCAATCATTGTTGCCGCAATAAATCCGGGAACGTAACCTCGGGTTTCTCTCGGCAGATATGGATACGCTACCCAATAATCTTCTTCACCGCCCGCTGCTCGAATGGCTCTTTTTAATCCTCTTGGGCTGATGTTGTAACCTGCCATCGCCAGGTGCCAGTCGCCCCAAACTTCATAAAGATCTCTCAAATGTTGCGCAGCCGCCCGGGTTGCTTTTATAGGATCTTTTCTTTCATCAACCCACCAATTCGCTTCAAGTCCATACACTGAACCGGTTGCACGAATAAACTGCCACATACCAACAGCAGCCGCCCAACTTCGTGCTGTGGGCACTAAACCACTTTCTATCATTGAGAGGTGTATCAATTCAGTCGGGACTCCCTCCTCTTCAAAAATTCTTTTCATCATCGGGAAGTAATATTCCGATCGCTCGAGCCATCGCTCCATCACATCCGGTCTGCGCTGGGTGTAATATATCAGGTGACGATTTACATGCTGATTTTCAACCAAAGGAACTTCCGTTTTGTTAATCGTCAGATTAT
>CAYRDO010000062.1:0-3042 GCA_964422985.1 uncultured Rhodohalobacter sp.
GCCATTGAGTTTTTTTAAATAATCATCATCGAAAAAATATTTGTGTTTTTGATAAAGTTGTGTTGGATCATTCGGAAGAGGAGTCATAATTGAAGGGCTAACAAAGTTGTGGTTTAGAATTCTCTCGCTTCTCAATTGATTCTTTCTAATCGCGAGACACTTATATATTTAAAAATTTTTAACCCTTTTCAAATTATTAAACTCAAGCCCATTTAATAAATGAGGTACTTTGATTAAGAAACATATGTATCGATAAAGTCCGAAGGTGTTAAGACAAGAATATCTGACTTTTTAAAATCTGATACATTTCTTGTGATAATTGCTTCGCATTCATTTTCAAGCGAACAATAGTGCTGTAAAGCATCCTCAAAATCACTCCAACCCGATCCTAATGCGGAATCTATTGTTGACTCATGAATTGATCCAACATTCACTAGTAATCTTAGATTTTTAACTTGTTGAATGGCTTTCTTCGTTGAAGACAATTTTCGAAGGATATAAAAAATGTTCGAAAAAGATTCAGCTGAAACAAAACCCTCAATTTCTCCCTCTTCAACATATTCTAGTAATCGGTTTGCTGGATTTGAATAAGGAATACGCCCCGTAATTGAGTCCAGACAAACGTCGCTGTCAATCATTATTTTTTTCATACCCCTCTTTTTCTAAACGTGCTTCAGCCAATAAATTATCATATTCGATCCCTTCCGGCGCGGGTATGCTACCCGCCATTTGCTCAACAATACTTCCACGTTTCGGCGACCATCCTTCATTTTTATCTGAAACCGACCTCAGCATTTGTTCCACCATTTTTGAAACACTAATACCTCTGCTTTTTGCAATTTTTTTTGCTTGCTCTTTAACTTCTTTTTCAATCGTAAGGTTTAGCTTCTCTTTCATGATCGCACCATTTATGCGTATTGTATACAAAAAAAATACGTATAAATAATCTGTTTTTCTAACTAACTGCTTTTCAATTTTGAGATAACAAATCAACAATCAAATGGTCTGATATTTTCAGCCCAGCAGAAGTCATCTTTAAATGGATATTTTCTCTCTTCATAAATCCTTTTTCAATCTGTTTTTGGATCCACTGCCGCTGTGAGTCTGTGAAATTATACCCGTATTTCTCCGTCAGGTTCTTTTCTGATACTCCCCATTTTGTTCGAAGCCCTAACATCAGGCGTTCTTCCGCGAGTGTTTTTTTTGATAACCCCTCTTCCTCCTCCCGGTAATCCTCAGGCTTTTCATTCAGATATTTTTTGAGATTGGCTTGATTTTGCCAGCGGCTTGCACCAATCTCATCCCACCAAAAAGAGTGTGCCGACGGCCCAAATCCAATATAATTCTCATGACTCCAATAATTGCTGTTATGAACCGCTTCTTTGCCCGACTTTGAGAAATTACTCACCTCATATTGCTCGATTCCGGCTTCTGCCAATCTATTTCGAACCAGATCGAATTGCTCAGATAAATGATCCTCATCCGGAGGATCGATGCGTCCGAGCTGAACTTGTTTTCCAAGCCGAGTGTTTGGTTCCACAGTAAGAGAATAGGCCGAAATATGGGGCGGATCAAAGCTCAAAAGCTTGTCGATATCTCGTTCTAAAGTTTCCATTGATTGTCCGGGATTCCCGTAAATAAGATCAGCGGTAAACGACGGAAAACCTGTTTTTTGAAGTGCCTTTAATGCATTAAAAGCCTCCTCAGGATTGTGAGCCCGATGCATAAATTCCAGCAATTTTTTATCGAATGACTGCACACCCATACTGGCCCGATTAACACCCAAATCCTGAATCATTGATAAATATTCGGGAGTTACATCATCCGGATTAAGCTCCATTGTAATTTCAACGGCATCAACATCAAAAACCTCTTCTACTGCTTGATAAATACTTTCGAGTTGCTGCTGATTGAGAAGTGAGGGAGTTCCGCCACCCATATAAATCGTTTGAACGATTTCTTCGGTGAATTTAGAATTCCGGTACGATTTGATTTCAGAAACAAGAGCATCCACAAAAGGCTGGCGAAGTTCGCCGCGCGTAAGAAAATAAAAATCGCAATAACTACACGCCTGCTTGCAAAACGGTATGTGAATATATATTCCGGACACTTTTGGATTTTTTGAAAAAGATTCATGGAAAACCCGCGAAGTTTCTCTTACATATCTATCATTTTACAACTATAACACCGAATCAACGAGCTTTGCGGGTTTCTCGTTATTTTTTCGCTTTGTAGAAAGGATTTTTGTCGTATTTGTCTACCTGGCGATAGGCTCGCTGATATTTCACATAATTGTCAGCATTTTGAACGATGTGCTGAATCTCTTCGTCGGTAAGCTCTCTTACTTTCTTTGCCGGTGTTCCCATATACAAAAAACCGGACTCCAATTTTTTCCCTGGCGGCACTAAACTTCCGGCGGCAATCATCACATCCGATTCAATAACAACATCATCTAAAACGGTGGCTTGAATTCCTACTAAAACCCTGTCGTGAATAGTGCAACCGTGAATCGTGGCGTTATGGCCAATCGTCACTTGGTTTCCTAACATTGTAGGATTGGTTTGATTGGTCACGTGAATGCAACTGTTATCCTGGATGTTACTTTTCTCGCCAATCTCAATCCAGTTCACATCTCCGCGGATGGTTACATTAAACCAAACGGAGCTCTCACTGCCAATCGTCACATCCCCTATGATATCCGCACTGGGGGCTACAAAAACGGAATCGTCGAATTGAGGGGACTTATTTAGAAATTCGTAGATCATAGACTATGAATATTGAACACTGAATATCTAATACCGAATTTCAAAGGATTGGAGTAATTCATCATTCTTTGTTCGATATTGAATATTCGATATTCATCAGCCATCAGAGCGATACATGTACAGTTCAACAATCGCCTTAAACTGTTCATAACTTTGTGGATTCTGTCGCAATTTTTGGCCGTTCAGGAAATAGGTTGGTGTGGAATTTACCGTTCGTCGAAGTCCTTCTTGCAATTGGCTGTTCACCGTTTGTTGTACCTCTTCTGATTCGAGGTCG
>CAYRDO010000062.1:3052-19973 GCA_964422985.1 uncultured Rhodohalobacter sp.
ATTGTTCCATATCAAGACCAATCTGTTCTGCAAAGTCCATAAAATAATCTCTTGCACCACCCTGAGACCACTGCTCTTGGTATTCAAAAATCAGATCGTGCATCTCTTCAAATTTTCCTTGTTGTCGGGCTGCTTCTGCCGCTCTAGCTGCAAGATCAGCATATTGGTGCCCACTTAACGGAAAATAGCGATACTCAATCTCTATCATGTCACCAAACTCGGCTTTTAGCTGCTCCTCAAGTGGAATGTACGCTTTACAAGCCGGGCATTGATAATCACTGTATTTCAAAATATTCACTTCCTGGGCTTGCCGCGGTCCTGTCTGTTCCGGTTCACTGGAAGAGTTCCCAAATACTCCGCCATAATAAAGTGCCGTGATGGCTACCCCGATAAAAGCTATAAATGCAACTGTTTGTATTACTTTTTTATTCATGATAGATAACTTCTGATTATAATTTCGCAGCCTCTTATTACGTCCTGTATCAAAGCTGTTTGATGGAGGCGACTAAAGTTTACTGAAAATCAGCGTGAATTACTCGACCGATTCGCCCATTTTACTTTTATAAGCCATGGCATAGATTTTCATCTGTTTCACCATAGAAGCCAAACCGTTTGAGCGTGTTGGAGACAGATGCTGTTGCATGCCGATCTTATCAATAAACTCGGGATCTGTCTTAAGAATGGTATCCGGATTTTCCCCGGAGTAAAAGTTTACCAACATGGCTACCAATCCTTTTGTGATGGCAGCATCGCTATCGGCTTTGAAAACTATTTTATCATCATCCTGCTCGGTAACCAACCATACTTGTGATTGACATCCGCGAACCAGGTTTTCCTCAACCTTGTGCTCTTCTTCAAGCGGGTCGAGTTTCTGCCCTAGCTTTATGATATACTTGTACCGTTCGGGCCAATCGCCCAGCAATTCAAATTGTCGTACAATCCGATCTTGTTTTTCTTCAATAGTCATAGCTTTAAGGTAAGGATTCTATGAACAGGTTTCGAAATGTTAACGAAAAAGATTACGCTTTAGTGGATTTTTGGGCAGATGAAATTTCTGTAGACGTAGATCCTTTAATTCCCTCTACCACAGCATTTTCTGCATCCCATATGGGCTTGGCATAATCAATCACTTCCGAATACTCCCCATTTTTTCTTTTGATGCGAAACTGTGCAGTGTCTGGTTTGCCATCGAGAACATTATCAAAATGTGTTTTCAGTTTCTTCACATCATCAGGGTGGACCAGATTTTCTACCAACAATCCCTCTGCTTCATCATTGGAGATTCCGGTGATGTTTATGAAAGATTCAGACACATATTCAAATACAAGATCACCCTCCTCATTAGGAACCAACTTATAGCGAAATTCACGCGTTGAATCGTACATCTTTCGATAGGATTGATTTCGCTTGTTGAGCATCGCCATAATTCGTTTTTGAAGAGACTTGTTCTCAAACGATGTGCGGATCACTTTTTGATCATCAACTTCAAGCAGACGGGTTCGTACCGTCACTTCAACCGGATTTCCTTTTCTGTTTAGAATCTTCAGTTCATAAACAGCGCCTTCAAAATCACTGGGTTTAAATTCATCAAACTTATGCTTGAAACTTTCAATCTGTTCTTCAACCAACAACTCCCAGAATTTTTGTTTTTTCAGTTCTTCATCATCATATCCAATCAGGTCACGAAAAGCTTTGTTGGATGTAATGATATTTCCCTGCTCATCAATATCAATCAGTGTTTTTTTGGATTCTTCGGCAAGGCTGTCGAATTCAATCTGCGAATCAACAATTTTTTTCTCTGAGCGTTTTCGTTCGGTAATATCATGCTGGTAAGACACCCAATGAGTTACTTCACCTTTTTTATTTGTGAGCGGGTGAATATCCCACTGAATGATAAACTCAGTACCGTTTTTCTTATAATTCACGGTGTGGCCAAAAAATGCCTGACCTTGTTTGAGGCGTTTTTTGAGAGTATCAAGAACTTTTCGATCCGTTTTTGGGCCTTGAAGAACTCTTGGTGTCTTGCCAAGTACTTCTTCTTTAGAATAGCCGGTCATCCGGGTAAATCCATCGTTGACATAAACAATTTTTGGCCCGGGTTTTTCCAAGTCTAGAGTTGTTATTAATATGGAATCGTAATCACTTCGCACCGCATTTTCTAACAGTTTTAACTGCTGTTCAGCTTCATCTTTCTCCTCAACTAATTCTTGAACAAATTCGACTAGCTTTTGATAAGACTGATCATCTTTGCTGCAAGATTTCAAAAATTCCTGGATGTTAGACATAATTTTGCGCGTGGTTGTGTTTACTAAAAAAAACTCTTTTACGTAATTGGAAGGCTGTTTTCCCAATACTTGGACTAAATTTCACTGATTAAACACGATAGAAACATCATTTTGACAGCAAATCATTCCAAATATTATTAAAACTTCTAAAAAAATATTTTTTCTGAATATTCTTCCAATCTCTCTTGCAAAAGTAATACCCAATAAAACTGTTCGACCTTAATCTACCTCCATCCCAAAGACAGTACAAACGGAATCTATTAATTGAATTTTTTTATTATTTGGCCACGGCCCCTGCTCAATTGATTCAATAATTTCTAATGCGGCTTTTTCTTCCTCTTCACTCGCGGCAGAGTCAATGGTTAGATCGTTTAAAATAGGATCGTCTTCGTGTTTTATATTGAAAAGCTTATTGAGGTCTAAACGCCTGAAATTTCGCTTAAGCGAAAGAATCATATTACTTCCGGGAATTTTCTTTCCTCTTTCAACTTCACTTATATATCCTGCAGAACTATCAATTTTTTCAGCCATCTCTTTCAAAGTCATATTTTGGGATTCACGGAACTCTTTTAATCCTAAACCTATCAAGTTGTTATTTATATTTTTTCTATCTGACACTTTCGCTATTGCGTTATATCTTCCTGTTCACAAGTTTAAAAGCTCGAATCAACAAATTTTTTACAATATCTTTGGGTGGCTCTAAACGTACTTCTTGATACAATGTTTTCTCGAGCTTTTTAATACTACAAGTATTGTAAAGTAAGAAAATTTAAAGCCTTTCTCTATCTGCTGGGGCAATACTTAAAGGGATTACTTCTTTTTTAAAAACTATCTCTCACAACTACTAATATGCGAAGCAAACCTAAACGACTAAGCACCGGAATATCAGGTTTAGATGAAATTTTATACGGCGGGTTTATTGAAAGAAAAACCTACCTTCTTTATGGAGATCCCGGTACCGGAAAATCGATGATTGGTTATCATTATTTAGAAGAGGGCGTAAAGAACAATGAAGATGTACTTTTGATTACATTGGGAGAAACAAAACAGAGTATTTTAGAAAATGCTGCGAGTGTTAACATCGATTTGTCATCCGTTTCAATTCTGGATTTGAGCCCTGATGAACAAGTTTATGAAAATGCTGAATCTTACAGTTTATTTTCTGCCTCGGAAGTAGAAACACCGGATATTTTAAAAACTATTTCCGATAAAGTTGAGAAGCTTAAACCCGATCGCATACTACTCGATTCCATCAGTATGTTAAAACTTTTATTTAGCGATTCTTATCAATATCGCAAAATGGCTCTCGCTTTTATAAAATACATCCGGAACACTGGTGCTACTCTACTCATAATTCTTGAGTCAAATTCCGAGAGAGATAATATTGAACCGTTTTGGGTAGATGGAGTTATCAAACTTTCATTTTCTTATCATTGGCGGTCAGTTGAGGTCGAAAAGTTTAGAGGTGCATTTAATAGAAAAGGCTCTCATGCACTAACAATCTCAAATACCGGTGTTCGTGTATTTCCTAAATTACAGCCGAACAGTTACGAAAGAGAATTTAAAGACGGACAAATTTCGTCTGATATTGAAGAATTAGACAAACTTACGAATGGCGGACTGGAGATTGGAACCACAACAATGATTACTGGCCCCACCGGAGTTGGCAAAACGTGTTTAGGAGTTCAATTCGTGAAAGCTGCGGCCAGCCGGGGTGAACGGTCTGTGATCTATACTTTTGAAGAATCCACCGATACAATCAAAAAAAGATCTCGTGGAATAAACCTTCCAATTGAGGAGATGTGCAAGGATGAAACATTGAAAATTGTACCTATTGAGCCTCTCTCTTACTCGCCGGATGAGTTTGCAAGTATGGTAAGGCGCGATGTTGAAGAAAATGGCACAAAAATGATTATGATTGACACAATTAGTGCCTATACATTTTCTGTTCGAGAAGAGAACCCTATAAGGCGCTTGCATTCGCTTGGGGTTTATCTACAGAATATGGGAGTAACGGTTTTGCTGATTAATGAATTAACGTCCATCACAGGGGATTTCGTAGCCAGCGACATGAACACCAGTTACCTTGCAGATAACATTATTTATCTGCGTTATATTGAAGTAAGTGGAGAATTAAAAAAAGCTGTAGGGGTTCTTAAGAAGAGACTTAGTTCTTTTGAACATTCAATTCGTGATTTCCAAATAACCTCTTGTGGAATTCATGTTGGCTCACCTCTAAGAAATATGGAAGGTATTTTAGCGGGCTCTCCCAAGCAATTTCAGGAGCCTAATACAGAGAAGTTGCCAAAATCCTAAATGAAAAACTTCGAGCTTATTGATTCTATACACAATTTCTATCTCGACCTCTCTAACGATTATGAGCGAGAAATGCTTACAGAGGTATTGGAAAAAGAATTTAAATTTAATTTTACTACAAGCAATTTATCAGATCATTTAACCAGCAGCCATGATGTTGGAGTCTTCGACTGGGCATCATTCCAAAAGAAAAAGAAGCTGATAAAAGACCTGAAGCAAAAAATAGACCCTCTTTTTCTGCCTGTAATTTTAATTGCTAAAGAGTCGTTAACAGAGCAACTCTTAGAAGATGACAGAGATCTTATCAACGATGTTTTTAACCCCCCTATTTCTAAAAATAGCCTAAAAGCTCGTGTTAAAAATCTTCTAAGCCTCAGGATGCAATCTTTAAGGTTAAATCGACAAAATAATTTATCGAACAAGGCGCTAAACTCTATCGCAAATGGAGTTGTTATTACGGATGCAAATCAGGAAGATAACCCAATTATCTTTTGCAATCGTGGATTTGAACAAAATACAGGATATAGTTTTGAGGATATAAAAGGGAGAAACTGTCGTTTTTTACAAAATGATGACAATGAACAAGAGGCACTTTCGGTTCTTCGAGAGGCCATCAATAAGAGACGAACAGAACGTGTTTTACTTCGAAATTATAAAAAAGATGGAGATCTTTTTTGGAATGAGCTCACTATCTCTCCCATTCAAGATGATGACAGTAATGAGAAGTATTTTATTGGAGTACAAAATGATGTAACCTCACTTATTGAAGCGCGTTCGGAACTGCAAAAACTTGTAGAAGAAAAAACAACTCTTTTAAAGGAAATACATCATCGAATAAAAAATAATCTTGCGGTTATTGTAGCATTGCTTGAATTCAAAATCATGGAGACTGATCAAGATGAAATTCTTTCTATACTTAATGAAACAAAACATCGGATTTTCTCTATTGCTAAAGTTCACGAACTTCTATACGCGCACGACAACCGGAATGAGATACACTTCGACAAGTACATAGAAGATCTTGTTAGCCATCTGCAGTCATCTTATAGTGGCGCAAAGAATCATATCTCTTTCAATCTACAATTAGAAGTTTTTTCCTTAGATCTCGACCAAGCTGTCCCATGTGGAATGATTTTAAGCGAGCTGGTGACAAATTCTATTAAATACGCTTTTCCAAATCAAGAGAAAGGCACCATCACAATTAGTTTACAAATGCGAGATAAGCAGCTTCAGATTTCAGTTTCAGACGATGGTGTTGGACTTTCCAAAAAAAATAACAAAGATGATATTTATGATAAAAATTCGATCGTAAAAATTCTTTTAAAACAACTTGAAGCTGATTACCAAATAAATATTGAATCAGGGTTTAAATTTTCATTCCAATTTGCACCAACTCTTTATAGTGGGCCTTCGGGCGAGCTCTAACTTCTAATTTAAAATCTGAATTTCTATTCCTTCAGTATAATCTTAGCAATTGTTTGAAGTTGCATATTTGATGTGCCTTCATAAATCTTTCCAATTTTTGAATCGCGGTAGTATTTCTCCACAGGATACTCTTTCACATATCCATAACCGCCAAACAGGTCTACGGCCATGGAACTGACTTTTTCGGCAACCTCAGAACTATAATATTTCGCCATCGCTGCTTCTTTCAGAAATGATTGACCGGCTTCTTTTTTTCGACCTGCATTATAAACCAACAGACGAGCCATCTCCAGTTCCGTTGCCATTTTTGCTAGCTGAAATTGCACGCCCTGGAATTCAGAAATAGACTTTCCAAACTGCTGGCGCTCTTTCGTGTATCGAATAGCTGCATCATACGCTCCCTGGGCAATCCCGATCATTTGAGCACCAATTCCTATTCGTCCCTCGTTCAGAGTTTCAATTGCTACTTTATACCCCTTACCAACTTCACCGAGAATATTCTCTTTTGGCACTTTCACATCCTCAAATGTCAACTCACACGTTGAACTTGCGCGAATACCCAGTTTATTTTCTTTCTTTGAAATGGAAAACCCATCCATACCGCGCTCAACAATAAAACAGGTAATCCCCCTGTATCCCTGCTCAGGATTGATATTAGCAAACACGAGGAAAATATCGGCTTCGGCAGCATTGGTAATCCACAACTTGGTTCCGTTTAAAATGTAGGAATCGCCATCCTCTTTGGCAGAGCATTTCAGTGCAAACGCATCACTTCCCGATCCGGCTTCTGACAAGCAATACGCCCCCACTTTTTCAGTTGCAAGTTGAGGCAAAAAACGTTCTTTCACCTCATTTGATCCCCATCTCAAAAAAGCATTATTCACCAGTGTATTTTGCACATCCATAAAAACCCCAACAGAAGCATCCACTCGCGAAATTTGCTCAATCGCTACAATACTCATGAAGAACGTACCGCCTCCGCCATCGTATTTTTCGGGGATTTCAATACCCATAAATCCCATCTCGAAAAAGAGATCTATCAACTTTGGGTCTAGCTTGGCCTGTTCATCCATCTCCTGGACTTTGGGCTGAATGACTGTATCCGCAAACTCCGCGGCCGCATCTTTCAGCATCTGTTCATCTTCCGTTAATTGCGTGAGTGGATGGGTTTCTTCTGTTTTCTCCGTCATAACTTTTCAATAAATAGACATTAGCGGTTTTGGATGTTATGATCTTCATTCACTTTTATAACAACCATAATCTCCTGTTGATTTCCGTAAATGCTCTGTTTGGCAATATTGTTTACAAACTAACAGACATCAATCATTCGAAACCAATTTTGTTAAAAAATATGGAATTGAAATCGCATAATTACAAGTTGGAACCTCAATTTTTTAGCGAATGAAGATGGGTCTGTTTATTTTGAATAGTAAGGTTCATGTAAGAAAAAGTGACCATGTCATCCAATAAAAACGGACAGAAAAAAAGGTTGTGGGATTTTAAGCCTGTATCTAAAATCGAGTGGGAAAAACAGATTAAAGAAGACCTGAAAGGGGCTGATTATAAAGCTAAACTTTTCTGGGATTCTCATGAAGGTTTTACTGCCGCACCATTCTATACAAGAGAAGATTTAAAGAATTTAGAACACAATGCAGAAGACACCATTGTTGACCAATCGGGTTGGACGTGTTGCGAACCTGTTTATGAAACCGACCCGCCTGAGGCGAATAAAGCAATTAAAGAGGCGATTAATAAAGAATCAGGATCGTTTTTTATCCAATCGAAATCCTCGTGGAAATCGGGTAATCTGGGCGGAGATATGCACGGCACACAAATCCAGAAGCAATCGGATTTTGAGCAGCTCATGGATGGATTTGATGTGGAAAATGTAGAGTTCACATTCGATTCTGGAATGACCACTCCTGCACTTGTCGCGATGATGAACAATCACCCGGCTCAGTTCTCCAATCCAAAATTTATATTTGATCCATTTACTTACATAGCAGAACGTGGGCGACTTCCTCTCTCAGAAGAAAAATTGAGAGAAATTGTCAATGAGTTAACTTCTAAGAAAAATATGAAAACGCTCTGCGCCGACGGACTCTTCTATCACCGCGCCGGCGCAACGATCGTTCAGGAATTAGGATTGGCACTCGCAACAGCAAGTGAGTTTCTATCCTTGATTGATGACGAGAACAAGCAGAACGCTCCACACACGATCTTTGTACGATTCTCTGCAGGGCCACTCTACTTTCCTGAAATCGCCAAATTTAGAGCTGTACGACTGCTTTGGAATCAACTTTTGAAAGCGTATGGGTTTGAAAATCCGACAAAACTGACTGTGATTGCTGAAACTTCAAAAACCAATAAAACAATCACAGATTCTCACAATAATTTAATTCGCACGATTACCGAATCGATGTCGGCCGTTCTGGGTGGCGTAAATCAATTGATGGTCCATCCTTATGATTCACTTGAATCCACGCCCGGCGAGTTTTCAAGACGCATTGCCAGAAATGTTCAGTATATCCTTCGGGATGAATCTCATTTCGACAAAGTAGCCGATCCATCTGCCGGCTCCTATTACATCGAGAATCTGACCTCTTCAATTGCCAAAGAATCTTGGGAGTATTTTCAAACCATTGAACAAGAAGGCGGAGTAGTACAATCACTCAAGAACGGATCTATCCAGGAGGTCATCAACCGGTCTAAAAAAGAGCGCGAAGATGCTGTTAAACGAGGCAAAAAAGTACTCGTGGGAACCAATTACTATGCCAATGCTGAGGAAGAGCTACCGGATACCATCAACCCGGAATCTTACACTGATGCACTGGAATTGACCGATTATGAGTTCAAGCCAAATGGAAATCTTATCGAATCCCTGCAAAAAGCGTTTACCGAGGATGCAACAGTTGGCGATTTGATCGACTCCATGCTCAAACCAAAAAAAGTACTTTATCAAATCGTCCAAGAAACCCGCGTTGGAGCTATTTTTGATGAGATACGCCTTCGAACCAAATCTCTCTCCGAGGAAACCGGAATTGAGCCGGTTGTCCATCTTGTACCCGTCGGCGATGTAAAATGGAGAAATGCCAGAGCTACGTTTTCTCACAACGTGCTGGGATGTGGCGGGTTCAAGATCGATCACCCAACCGGCTACGATTCGATCGATGAAGCTAAAAAAAGTATTGAATTCGGAGAAGCGGACGTCTTTGTGCTTTGCAGTTCTGATAAGGAATATGAACAATTGGTTGAACCCTTCTGCCAAGCTTTTTCTGATAAGGGAATCTGCGTCTTGGCCGGACATACGGGCGACCATGAAGACACGTTCCGAAAAGCGGGGATTGACCTGTTCATTCACAAAGAAATGAATATTCCGGCAGTACTTCTGGATATCCAAAACGAACTGTTTGAGATTGAGAAAAGCCATGAAACGACCTGATTTTTCAAATATTCCGTTTAAGCCGAACGGTAAAACTGAGAGTAGATCTGCCCAAAACAATGGAGTTTGGAATACACCGGAAAAAATCTCGGTAAACAATCGCTTTACGGCTGAAGATATTATATCCATTGAGCACATGGAATATGCCGCCGGAATTCCGCCATATTTGCGCGGACCCTACTCCACGATGTACACCGTTCGTCCCTGGACGATTCGTCAATATGCAGGCTTTTCAACCGCTGAAGAATCCAATGCCTTTTATCGGCGAAATTTAGCGGCCGGACAGAAAGGTCTTTCTGTTGCGTTTGATCTGGCCACTCACCGCGGGTACGATTCTGATCATCCTCGAGTCACAGGCGATGTTGGAAAAGCGGGTGTAGCGATTGACTCGATCCTGGATATGAAAATTCTCTTCGATCAGATCCCGCTCGACCAGATGTCCGTTTCGATGACAATGAATGGTGCCGTGATTCCAATCATGGCGTTTTACATTGTGGCAGCCGAAGAGCAGGGAGTTCCGACCGAAAAACTTAAAGGCACGATTCAAAATGATATCCTCAAAGAGTTTATGGTTCGGAATACCTACATCTATCCTCCCGAACCTTCCATGCGAATAATTGGTGATATTTTTGAGTACACATCCAAAAATATGCCTCGTTTTAATTCGATTAGCGTGAGCGGATATCACATGCACGAGGCCGGTGCTACGGCTGACATTGAATTGGCGTATACGCTTGCTGACGGTTTGGAATATGTCCGCCGCGGAATTAAAGCCGGATTAGATATTGACGATTTCGCTCCGAGAATTTCGTTCTTCTGGGCGATTGGAATGAACCATTTTATGGAGATCGCCAAACTTCGCGCCGGCAGGTTGCTTTGGGCTCAATTGATGAAACCCTTCAACCCCAAAAATCCAAAGTCTCTTTCACTCAGAACGCATAGTCAAACATCGGGATACAGCCTGACCGAGCAAGATCCGTTTAACAATGTGGCCAGAACAACAGTTGAAGCGATGGCTGCCGCCTTGGGGCATACTCAATCACTTCACACCAATGCATTGGATGAAGCGATTGCTCTGCCCTCTGATTTCTCGGCCCGAATCGCCCGAAATACACAACTCATTCTTCAGGAAGAGACGGGGATTACCAAATCAATCGATCCGTGGGCGGGCTCCTATTATGTGGAATATCTGACTGATCAACTTGCCCGACGTGCGCTAGAACTGATTGAAGAGGTTGAAGAGCTTGGCGGTATGGCAAAAGCGATTCAAACAGGAATCCCGAAAATGCGCATTGAGGAAGCATCAGCCAAAAAACAGGCTCGAATAGACAGCGGAAAAGAGACGATAGTCGGCGTAAACAAATACCGGTTGGAAAAAGAGGAACCAATCGATATTCTGGAAGTGGATAACGAGAAAGTTCGACATTCTCAGATTGAACGGCTCAAGAAATTGCGAACCGAGCGAAACGAAGAGAAAGTTCAGCACTCGTTGAATGCTATCACCGAATGTGCTAAAACCGGTGAGGGAAATCTTCTTGAACTGGCTGTGGATGCGGCTCGAAATCGTGCCTCACTCGGCGAAATATCCATGGCGATGGAGGAAGAATTTGGACGTTACCAGGCAACTGTAAAATCAATTTCCGGAGTGTACTCCTCAGAAATGAAAAAAGATAAATCATTTAACGAAGCCCGAAAGCTGGCTGACAAATTTGAGGAACAGGAAGGTCGGCGCCCGAGACTTATGGTAGCCAAAATGGGACAGGACGGACACGACCGCGGCGCAAAAGTGATCTCCACAAGTTTTGCCGATCTTGGGTTTGATGTGGATATCGGTCCGTTGTTCCAAACTCCTGAGGAAGCCGCTAAACAAGCCGTAGAAAATGACGTTCATATACTCGGTGTTTCCAGCCTTGCTGCCGGACACAAAACTCTGGTTCCACAGGTTCTGGAGGAACTCAAAAATTATGGCCGGGATGATATCATAGTGATCGTGGGTGGAGTCATTCCGAACCAGGATTACCAATTTTTGTATGACAGAGGAGTAGCTGCGATTTTTGGCCCCGGAACGGTTATTCCGGAAGCAGCAAAGAAAATTTTAAATTTGATGCTGAATGAAACCGCAAAGGACGCAAAGACGCAGTAAGGTTTACTTTGGCCCCAGGCAATTTTAGCAGTTAACTTTCCTCAGATATGGTATTTTTCCTTAGGGCTACTTCATTTCGAAATGGTTCGAGTAAGTAACCTTTCAGTAGTTTCGTGCCGGCACAAAAAATACCATGTCTCACCTCTTCCTTTACCATGGAAAAACCCTTTCCAATCTGTATCTTCACTTCATTAAATTGCCTGTAACCTCATGAGCTGATCTCTATGGAAATTTTTCTGAGCGCTGAAAGCTGGATTGCCCTCCTCACACTTACTTTTCTAGAAATTGTTCTTGGGGTCGATAACATTATTTTCATTTCTATTGTATCGAACAAGTTGCCGGTTCACCAACAGAAAAAAGCCAGGACCATTGGTTTAGTTTTAGCTCTTGTATTTCGAATTGCTATGTTGTTGAGCATCAGCTGGATTATTGGGTTCACAGAACCACTATTTACTGTTTTTGAAATGGACATAAGCATTCGGGATCTGATCCTCTTTATCGGTGGTATTTTCCTGATTTTTAAAAGTACTGTCGAAATCCATCATAAAATGGAGGGGCAACATGACGAAAAAGGGAAAAAGGAATTAGCAACATTCGGTCAGGTCATTTTCCAGATTGTGGCACTTGACGTAATTTTCTCTTTTGATAGTATTCTTACCGCGATTGGACTTACGGAAGAAGTTCTCCTAATGATAATCGCCATCACCATTGCAATTGGGGTTATGATTCTCTTCGCCGGGAAAATCAGCAACTTTATCAAGAAACATCCTACACTTGAAGTTCTGGCTCTCTCCTTCCTGATTCTAATCGGGTTTATGCTGATGATCGAAGCGTTTGAATTTCATGTACCGAAAGGATACATCTACTTTGCGGTATTCTTCTCGCTATTAGTGGAGCTGGTCAACATGCGAATCCGTAAAAACAAAGATGCCGACGAACCTGTGAAATTGCGCAAGCGGTTTGAGAATGGACCGGCGGAGTAAATGCACTTACCAAACATTATATTTTTCTTTCTGGCAATAAACTACGCAGTTATCTGAAATTGTTAAATTTTTTGAGATGACTGCCAACAAGGAAAATACAATGTCTATATTAAACCCACCCCATACTCTCAGCATGCTCCAGCGCTTCGTGAGAATCTTGCATCAGCAGAAATGGAATATCTAATCCTTCGGTCATCTCTTTGATTTCGCGTTCACGGGCATCGGAGTGAACGTGGCGAATGTAAATTGCCTTTATCCTTCCGGGGTATTTCTCATGAATATCCAGATAAATCTCGGGATCCTCCTCCCCGCTGTCGCCAATAAGGATGAACGAAAGTTGATCGTAGACATCGAGTATAATCTCAATATTTCGGGTTTTGAAGGAATGAGAACTTTCCTTGACCCACTGGCTTGGCCCAATCCCTAAATCCCGCAAAACAAACGGAGCTTTTGGTATTTCATTGAGCCGGCAAAACACATCAAGCATTTCATATAAATTGTAGGAACTGCCCGACACAAACAGTAACGGATTTTTATGATCCTGGGATAACTTTCTGTAGAGTTCGGGAACTCCTTTGAATGCCACACGATTTTGCGAATCATAACGAATGGTATTCAGAACCATCTGTACTTTGTTGATGATATCGGTATGAATAATTGTATCGTCGATATCAGAAATTATCCCGAAAGATTCATCCTGATCCGAAACCAAAATCTCTGCTTCTGCTTTTTCTTCGTAATTAAGGTTAAAAGGCATGTGAGTTATTTCCAGCTCCACGTTATGCCAGCCATCGTCTAAATCGGCTGCATGCAGATCTTTGAAATGAAGATCGAAATACCCCTCATTATCGCTGATGGAATCGGCTTCAACTCCATTCAGTGTTCCCTTTACACCTACACCCGGAATTTCGTCGCTTGCGTATCGCTTCCAGGTTTTTTTGAGGTTATAGTAGAGATTATTCGGCACCACTTTATTGCCGTGAATAATCTCTTCCTTCTCGAGTACTCGGCCCCGAAGAAACGCTTCGCTCTTATTTCCAAATCCGCGGTAAGGAAATAGAATGATCTTATTGAAAAGGTTCAGCCTGTTTTTGAGACGGTATTTTGCCTTATCAAACCCCCGTTCTGCTTTTATGACGAAATTTTTCAGCATGATCTCAAATTGTATAAATACTCCGAATTTTATCCGAGCCGATGAATGAGTTCAGGATATCCGAACGAATCTAACGTTTCGAGTGATTCAGTATCCGGTTCCAGAACCTCTAAAGATGTGAATAAATTTTCTGTTTCTTTACCCGAAGAACTAAAAGCCTCCATCCCGAAAGTGTATAACGTTATATCCATCGAGGGAAGATAGATCACGGTAAATTCCGCCCCACAACCCTCACCAACAAATATGTCAACAATCGGTTCTAATTTTTCCTGATGGGAAATTTTATAACTTTTTTTAAAGCGTTTCTTTTTGATGGCGATCCAGTCTCCCAGAAACTCATCATCAACTGTATTCAGAATATTTACATCCTCTGAGGTACTCCACTTAATCCAGTGTTCCATCACACCGTGATCTAGCTTTTCATCGTCGCCGCATTTTACCTTCAATTCATGATTGCCCTCCCGAATTTTAATCCCCGTATTAATCGTCCCCGATTTCAGGTAGTAATCGGTTCGGTCAGGCTCTCGATTTCCCTCTCCCTCTTTCGGCAACTGTTCATACACATTCCAAACAGGCTCTTTCTTTTTTGAAAACCATCGGATTTCTGAACTCTTAAAAGGCATACTTTTAAAGCTTATTATTTAGGTTCATTCTCACAGTAACTCTTAAATTGTTTTAGAATATAAGACCAACCTTGATCGGAATTCATCATTGCTTTGTATTCATCGGCCTGTTCACCGTGATTGTTAAAATTCAGATGTTCAAGTATTACATCCGTTGATAAATTCCCAACCTTTTGAAACACCACTTTGATATCGCTTGCCAGATCCGGGTTTGGAACAGGCTCACGGTTCGGCCCAATCTGCCATTTCATGTTAATCAATTTATGATCAACGAATTTAGTGATTTGCCCCCAGTCGCACCGAAAACCATTGGGACCAATCTCCGTACACATTTCACCCTTTTCTTTACCGATACGTATTTCCTTCAATGAATCCCGTGACCAGGTGTATTCTCGTGGCCACCATTTGCTAAAATCATATACAAAAGTTTCAAAAGCGTTATCAATATCAAGCGACACAGAAATAGATTTTTTTATAGACATTTTAACAATATTGCTTCGTGGATTATTCATTCACTAATTATTGAACAAATATGTGCGATTCAACTCTTATTTTAAAAAGAGAATCGATTCATTTAAAGCATACAGATATGGCTCAATTCCATAAAAAATCTAAACCTGAAGTTACCGATTCCATCAACCCGAACTTTAAATCAAAAAAAGTTTCGGTGAAGAATAAACAGGAGTATGTAGAAGGAATTCTATCCGGAGATCGAACCTTGTTGTCGCAGGCTATTACACTGATTGAAAGCTCCAAGAATGAGCAACGCCATTTGGGTGAGGATATACTTGAGAATTGTCTTGATCATACCGGTAACTCCATTCGAATTGGTATTACCGGCGTTCCCGGTGTTGGAAAAAGCACGTTCATAGAAGCACTCGGAAAAAAGCTTCTTGAAGAAGGGAAGAAGCTCGCCGTACTGACGATCGACCCCAGCAGCAGCCGATCCAAAGGAAGTATTTTGGGGGATAAAACACGCATGCCTGCCCTCTCGGCTCATAAAAATGCATATGTGCGTCCATCCCCTACAGGCGGAACACTCGGCGGTGTAGCGCGGAAAACCCGAGAAACCATCCTGCTCTGCGAAGCCGCCGGATTTGATACCATTTTTGTGGAAACCGTTGGCGTGGGTCAGTCCGAGATCACCGTACAATCGATGGTGGATTTTTTTCTGTTATTGATGCTGGCGGGTGCAGGTGACGAACTGCAGGGGATCAAACGCGGCATTATGGAGATGGCAGATTTGATCGCCATCAACAAAGCGGATCAGGAAAATATTGAGAAAGCCAACCAGGCTCAGCAAGAATTTAAAAATGCACTATCGCTGTTTCCGGCACATGAATCTGGCTGGAAACCACCGGTACTAACTTGTTCGGCGCTCGAGGAAAAGGGTTTAAATGAGTTGTGGAATGAGGTTCAAAAATACGTTACACTTACAAAAGAAAATGACTATTTCGAATCAAACCGGAGAAAACAAGCTGTCTTTTGGATGAATGAGTCGATCCGACAGCAATTAAGCGACTCTTTTTTTCAGAATGCAACGATTAAAAAAAAGCTGCCTGTTTTAGAAAAGAAGGTAGCAAAAGGATCGATCAGTTCTTTTAAAGCGGCTGAGGAACTTTTAAAGCTTTTTAAAGAATAAACGGTTTCTGCAAAAGAAAACCCATTGCGTGCCGTTGATACCTGCGACGATCAAATAATCAGGAGGCTCTTATGAACTCTACTGCAAAAGATACTGTCAACTATTATGACAAACTAGCCGACAGATACGACCGGCAATACCAATCGTATCTCAGACATACTCATGAAAAATTACTCTCTGAGTTAGAATTATCCTCAACAGATGACGTACTGGATTGCAGCGCCGGAACCGGCTTGCTTGCCCAGGAGATCATCGACAAATTCGGGATGCCTCATCGCTTAGTCTTGAATGACCCATCCCCGAAAATGCAGGAACGGGCAAAGTATCGCCTTCGATATCAAAAGAAAGTTGAGTTTACCAGCTATTTTTCTGAGGAACTACCCTTTGATGAAAACACATTCACTCAAATCATTTGCCTGAACTCCTTCCATTATTACACCGATCAGCGCCGTGTTCTTAAAAATTTTAATAACGTGCTTAAGCCAGACGGAACCTTATGGATGCTGGATTGGAACCGCACCGGATCATTCAAAATTGCAAACAAGTTTATCGATTGGCTTTCGCCTGAAAATATAAACAGTCGCACCCTCGATGAGTTAAAACCTCTTTTGTCTGATTACGATTTTGAGATTATTGCTGAGGATACATGGGGATATCGCTGGTGGAATTTTTTATTCGTTAGAGCTGTATTGAGATGATAGATCATCTTAATTCCATCCAATATCTTTTCCTGCATGCCTGATAAATTATCATTTCTTTCCGCGGTTGCACGAACCGGGTACGTAGCAAAAGGAATGATCTATTTCCTGGTGGGTCTGTTAAGCTTACTGGCGGCAATAGGTTTAGGAGGAGGCGGTGATGCACCAAGCACCACTCAAGCTCTTGAACAAATTATTTACAGGCCGTTTG
>CAYRDO010000063.1:0-16935 GCA_964422985.1 uncultured Rhodohalobacter sp.
TTTTATTGAGTCATTTCTTCTTTTATAGTATAATGACATCATAATAAACTACATGTTTTAGATTTAAGGGGATACAATCGGCTAACTATTCGCCGCTGAATCGCTATTCTGGCAGTTAAGATTCATCGAGACATGTAGGAGATCTATTCATCAAAACTACGTTGAAATATCTAAAAAATGGGACTAAATCAGGACGTACCTTATCTGCGAGTACTATTTCTTTTTCTATTTATGACACTTATTGGAGCAAACGCTTTTGCTCAACAAACCGTACTAGAGGATAATTTTGAGGATAAAGATCTCTCTCAAAACCCGGAGTGGACCGGGGATGTTGGAGACTTTACGACTATTGATGAGAGTGGTAATACAATTCTTCAACTGGATGCAGACGCTGCCGGTACAACTGTTTTAACAACTAGTTCGACTACAAGTCAAGGAGCATGGGATTTTTTCTACCGATTTGGAGAATCTCCTTCAGGATCAAACAGGACCCGAATTTTTTTAATGGCTGACACGGACGATCTCGATGGGGACGTAAACGGTTACGCAGTAAGCATTGGCGAATCGGGAGGCGATCCGGTCCGCTTAATGAGATATGACAATGGAAGTGAAATTGAATTATCAGCCACAACAACAGAAATTCAGGCAGATCAGGGATATCAAATTCGAGTCGAGAGAAGCACATCAAATGAATGGAGCCTATTCATTTCTGAGAATTTAGACACTACGCCCGTTCAGGAAGGAGGAAGTGTTTTAGATGACACTTACCAAACGTCTAATTATTTTGGATTCTTGTTGGATTACACGTCTACCCGCGTTGATCAATTCTTCTTTGATAATGTCATTATCCAAAATGCGGAGTCATTCGATGTAGTTTCGGCAAATGTAGTAAACTCAACCCAAGTCGACATCACCTTCAACTATCAAATCGAAGAAATCTCTCTTGATGTCTCTGACTTTTCAATGGCTCCCAATTTTGGAAATCTCACTTTCGTAAGTCTTGAAGATGATTTCACCGTTCGGTTGACCTTTGACTCGGTTCTGCCGGATGACAATTATACAGTCACAATTAACGATGTCGATAATATTTATGGCGGAACGATTCCGGTAAATTCAGAAGTAGACTTTTCGGTCACCAATCCGTTTGAGGTGAACTCCGTTAGTGTAGCAACTGCCAGCCGAATTGCTGTTGAATTTGCAGAGCAACCCGATGAATCATCATGGAATACTTATGACTTTGAGATTACAGAAGATGGCGGCTCAACCGGTGGAATTAATCCTGTTTCCATCGATTATGATGATACAAGCGAACCGAATATCATTTATTTGGTTCTGAATTCCTCGCTTGCAATCGGGGATTATAATCTCAGCATTCAAAATGTCACAAGCTCTGATGGCTGGCCCATCGCCGGTGAAACAGAGTTCGATTTCTCGGTTTCCAATCCCTTTTTTGTGACCGATTTTGAATATTTGAGCCGAACTGAATTCGATATAACTTTTTCGCAGGGTGTTGACGGTTCAACCCTAGATGCTTCAGATTTTGTAATCGATTCTGAATTCCCAAATAGTGTTCAGCTTGAAGAATCAAATAAGGTCAGGATCACTTACAGCACTCCGATCGAAGTAGGAGAGCAGGAACTGATCATCAACGATTTGTCAAGCACATCCGGCTGGGAAATTGAGGCGAACACCACTGTTGAATTTACTCTGTTTGATGAGTATGAAAGTGGCGATTTGGTCATAAGTGAATTCTACTATCGGGTACCGACCAGTTGGCGGACTTCAACTTACGATCGTCCTCAATATGTGGAAATTTACAATCGGGCTGATAAACTTTTAAATCTCCGAAATTTTACTATTAATGGAGAAAATATCAGTATTGATGAGGACCTGCCGATTGAATCCGGTGAATATCTTGTAATAGCAAGAGGAGTTCCGGTTTTTGAGGAGCAATTTGGTGAACGGAATTTTGTGGAAGCGGATGAATTCCCAGAACTGGTGTTGACCACTTCCGACGATATAATTTTTGAAACGAATGAAGGTGAAGACGTTGAATCCCTCACTTACGATGCCGGCGAATGGGGCGGCGATGAGGTTTCTCTCGAACGTTTTTCATTTGATGTATCCGTAGCCATCATGGATAACTGGGCTGAGTCGGAAGATGTGTTAACAGGTTCACCCGGTTTGCCAAATACCATTACAGAACCGACGGATCCGCCTGAAGCCGTGGAAGCTACTTTTCCTGAACCGGCAACGCTCAGAATAACATTTTCAAGAACACTTTCGAATGAGGCCATAGATAACTTATCCAATTTCAGTCTGGATAATGGCGAGGTTATCAACAATGCGGAATTTACTTCCAATCCCAGAACTCTCGAGTTTGATCTGGATGATGTGATGGACGATCAATTTGAATACACATTCAGTTATCAAAATTTGGAGGACATTTTCGGGAATGAGGTCACCGGCATTCAGGACTTCGAATTCACCTTTGAAAATCCATTTCGAATTCTCTCTGCTGAAGTAGAAAACAACAACGATCTGCTCGTTCAGTTTACATTGCCGCTGCAGGTCTCAACCGTTGTTCTGTCCGATTTTGAACTCAGTGACGGTACAACTCCGACAAATCTTACATTCGATAATTCTGAAACCGTCCGGCTTACGTTTGGTGATGTTTTTTCAAACGGTAGTTATGAGATCATCGTAAATGACTTGGAAAGCCTCACCAACGGCTGGCAAATTGAAGATAATTCTACGGCAGAGTTTTTCCGGTTTGATGAGTACCAGCAAGGCGATATTGTAATCACCGAATTCATGTACAACCCGCCGAGTGGCTATCCACAGTATGTGGAGCTTTACAATCGGTCGGGACGATTTCTTTCCATCAAGGATTTTGAACTTCTTCGGGCGGAGGGTTCATCAAGCCTTGGAGGGGTAATCTCTGAATTCGATCAGGCAATTGAACCAGGCGGTTATCTGGTGATTACAGAAGATTCAGAATTGTTGGAAGAAGTTTTCGGACCAGGCCCATGGTTTGAGATGGATGACTTTCCCGGGTTCACTCAAACCGTTTCCGATCAGATTCGGTTAGTTGACCCTGAGGGCGATTCTGTGGAACTGATTCAGTATGATCCGTCAATTTGGGGCGGCAACGAAATCGCATTGGAAAGGCGAAGTATCGATGCTCTGGCAAACGATTCAAATAACTGGGGTGAATCACAAGATGAGGATTTGGGAACGCCGGGTGAAGATAATACAGTCAGCCCCGATGATGGACCTGCACTGGTTTCGGCAACATTTATGGATCCGGAAACCGTTCTTGTAACCTTTTCCGGCTCGCTCGATACAAGTGGGATTTCTAGAGGAAATTTTGAGATCAACCGAAACCGATCCATTGAAAATGTAGAGTTCATAAATTCAACTCAGATAGAGCTCTCATTGGATGGCGAGATGAGTTCAGGACAAACCTACACAATCACTGTTACCAATATTCCGGATATTTTTGGGAACCAGCTTGATGAAGATCAGGTCTCATTTACCTATTATTTTGTTCAGACATCCGGGCCGGGAGATATTGTTATTAATGAGTTTATGTATGATGAGCCTGAGGGCTACACTGAATATGTTGAGCTCTACAATACTAGTAATAAAGTGTTTAATCTCTCCGGGTGGCAACAGGCCAATGATACCGGAACCCGCCGCGTTCTGACCGAAGAACAGGTCTATTTTCCTCCAAAATCATACATGGTAATTCTGCCAAATGAAGAGCTTCTAAATATCTTTCCGGAGATCGATTTTGTGAATGCAGGGAGCAGTTTGCCCGCGCTCAAGAATAGTGGAGATGAAATTGTCATCACCAATGCTGCCGGAGTTACTCTCGATTCACTTCGCTACAGTTCGGAATGGGGTGGGGATGAAGTAGCGCTCGAGCGAATCGATCAAGATGCCATCAGTTCGGATATTAACAATTGGGCCGAATCTGTGGCCGTATTGAAAGGAACTCCCGGCGAGGAGAATTCGGTGGATATCGATACGGATGGTCCTGAATTACTGAGTGCAGAATTTATCGATCAAACAAGCATTCGGGTTCTGTTTTCCGGAGCACTGAACCGATCAAAAATCTCAAGAGGAAATTTTGACGTGAGCGGAGGAATTTCGATTGATGAGATTACCTTTACAAGCAGTACAGAAGCTGTTTTGTTTTTGAATGAATCGCTCAAATCAGGCAGAACGTATACCGTTTCGGTCAATAACATCACGGATATTTTTGGCAATGAATTGGAGCGGGCATCAGCATCCTTCACCTATTATCTGATTGAAACCGCCAAACCCGGCGATGTAGTGATCAACGAGATTATGTATGATGAGCCGGAGAATTACACTGAGTATATTGAGCTGTACAATGTTAGTGATAAGGCGATTGACCTGGCAGGTTGGCAGCAAGCGAATGATACCTCGACCCGAAATATACTCACTGACCAGCAAAAGATTCTTCCACCAAAATCATATATCGCGATTCTCCCCAATTTTAACCTGTTAAACATCTTTACGGATATCCCGCATCTGAATGCCGGAACGGGATTGTCAACCCTTAAAAATGGCGGCGATAATATCGTGATCGCCAACGCCGAGGGTGTAATTATCGATTCCCTTCGCTATAGTCCGGAGTGGGGCGGAGCTGATGTTTCACTGGAACGCCGTCGGGCAAATCGATCATCGCTCTATTCAGAAAACTGGGCGGATTCACCAAGTGAAAAATTCGGAACACCTGGAATACCAAATCAGGTTGATAGGGATTTTAATTTTGCGGTGATGGAGGTTCGATCTCTTTCTCCAAATCAAGTTCGGATAGTGTTTAATGCTGCTATCAGAGAGAGCCATGCGGATTCTGACTTTTTCGTGGTCGAGGGGAAACATCCGAATTCTGTTTCGAGGGAGACAGATCAGATTTTAACTCTTGAGTTTTCTAATCCGTTTGAAAGCGGTCAGAAAACGTTGGTAATTGATCACGATTTGAGATCAGCATCCGGATTTTCGATCAGTGGTGATACCGAATTTCCATTCATTGTATTTGATTCATTTGCAGACGGAGATATCATCATCAATGAATTCATGTATCGTCCACCATCCGGATATGTTCGTTATGTAGAATTATTCAACACCTCCGATAAATTATTGAATCTGAGAAATTGGCGGTTGCAGCGAAGGGATGTCTCCGGTGATTCCGAACGCATTATTTCTACGGATGATCTAGCGTTTGAACCTGGTGAATGGATTGTTTTATCAGAGGATTCAGAAGCATTAGAGAAGATTTTTGGAGAAAGAAATTTCTTTGAACTTTCCAGCTTTCCTAATCTGACCGCAACCGTAGCCGATCAAATTCGACTCTTTACAAGCGAAAATGCCCTTACAGACTCTCTTCAATATGAACCTTCCGAATGGGGTGGAAATGGAGTGGCCTTGGAGCGGTTAAGTGAGAATGTTTCATCAACATTTCAAGAAAATTGGACGGAATCGCCAAACGAATTATTGGGAACACCGGGACTTCCGAATGAAGTGGAACCGGATTCCAATCCACCGGAAATTGTTCGGGCGTCACAGTTTCAGGAGCAGGGATTTATCCTGACGTTTAATGAGCGACTCAACAGCAATCAGGCTACGGATAAGGCTAATTATTCTATCACACCCAACCTGTCGATCTCTATGATTGCGTTAGATCGAAATGAGGTTATGCTGTTTGCCGGAGAGGAATTGGAAAATGATCAGGAATATGAGATTTCGATCCATGGAATCAGTGATATTTTTGGAAATAGGATGGAATCGGTCACTGTCTCGGTACGATATCTTGAGTTCGGAGATGTAGCGCCTGGCCAGATTGTAATTAACGAAATTATGTATGAACCCTCGGCTGATTCAGACGCAGAATTTATTGAACTACTCAATCGAACCGATAAGAACTTTGATTTAACCAATTGGCTTCTTGGAGATTCTTCGGATGAAACCGAACTCCCGACCGGAGTGCTGATTCGAGAAAATGACTATTTGGTGTTGACAGATTCTCAAACCTTTGCGGCTGAATCAAACAAATTTATCTATGTGCCGGATTTCCAATCTTTAAATAATAGCGGAGATGTCATCACATTGAAAACTCCGGAAGGAGCAGTTATTGATAGCCTTTATTATGATGCAGGTTGGGGAATTGATGCAGCCGGTATATCTCTCGAACGAAAAGATCCGGCCGGACTGTCGACCGATCCCGGAAATTGGGAATCTAATACATCCGAACGAGGCTCAACACCCGGCGTGGAGAATAGTCGATTTGAAATCGATGAAAAAGCTCCGAAAATTATTTTTGCTAATTTCTTTCATCCCGATTCGATTGAAGTTGAGTTTGATGAATATGTGGATCTAACCACGGGTGTAGAAAATAAACTGGTGAAAGGGGGAGGATTTCAGAAACAAACTCAGACAAATTTTCAATTTTTATTAAATGGCACTCCGGCCGATCTACTGTATTATGATGAAGATTCAGGAGATCGAATTATACTTGATGGCTCGGTTGTAACCCAGGGAGAAGAGATCACGGTAAGTGTAGAAAATCTGGATGATTACAAAGGCAACACTGCATCCAGGTTAGAAATGCCCATCGCTCAACCGATTTCTGAAGGTGATATCATTTTCAATGAGATTATGTTTGATCCGATTGAGGATGATCGAGATGGACTGCCGGATCAATCACAATACATCGAAATTTACAATCGCCGTTCATATGCGATTTCGTTGGAGGGTTTCGTACTCCATGATGAACCGGATGAAGATGGTGAGATTTCCGTTATTGAGCCGATTCGTAGTGATCGTCAGTGGCTGCCTGCAGATGGATATGCGTTGATCTATCCTGAACCGGATGACGTTCCATTTTCCAACAGCCGTACTGCGAATTTCTTTGATTTGTCAGAGGAAATGGAACCGTTCGCTATTCAAATTGATCGCACCACTCTTAGCCTCACAAATACAGGGCGACAGATCTACCTCGCCGACAGCACAATGCATGCTATCGATATGATTGACTACATTCCCGAATGGCACAACCCAAATATTGTAGATACCAAAGGAATCGCGCTCGAGCGGATCAACCCAAATTTTGAGACGAACGATGAAGCGAATTGGGGATCGAACTCTACGCCGCTTGGCGGATCTCCCGGATCAGAGAATTCAATTTACCAGGGATCGGAACTGAGTATTTCCGGGAATGATATCGCCTTTACTCCCAATCCATTTTCTCCTGATGACGATGGATTCGAAGACAATCTTTTGATCAATTATTCTTTCGATGAGCCCGACTATCTGATTAAAGTGAGAATTTATGATCGCTACGGTCGGCTGGTTCGTAAACTGGCGGAAGCCAAACGTGCCGGTTTTGAAGGATCACTCGTTTGGGATGGCAAAACGGATGAAGGACTTCGCAATCGCGTTGGAATTTATATCGTGCTGATGGAAGCGTATAACAGTACCAATGGGAAAAATCTCTCATTTAAAGAAACTGTCGTCATTGCAAGAAAGTTTTAAAGCCTGCCAAAAATCCGCGAAGTTTATCCCTGATAATTTTTCCATACTTTATCTGAATTAGTAGATTTATTAAAAAGAAACTTCGCGGATTTGAAGAAGCAAAACAGAGGTGTTGTTTCAGCGGGACATCAAGCCACAGCTGATGCTGCCGCAGAAATATTAAAAGATGGCGGTAACGCATTTGATGCCGTAGTTGCTGCTCACATGACAGCCTGTGTAGCTGAACCTGTATTAACATCGTTTGCCGGCGGCGGATTTCTTTTGGCTGAAACGGCAAGTGGCCGGCAAACACTCTATGATTTTTTTGTTCAGACTCCCCGGAAAATTAAACCCAAAAGTGACCTCTCTTTCTTTCCCATTTCGGCAGATTTTGGATTCGCGAAACAAGAATTCCACATCGGTCCGGGCTCAATAGCTACTCCAGGAACAGTAAAAGGCTTGTTTGAAATTCATCGGGATCTCTGTTCAATGCCGTTTTCAGAACTTGCTGAATATGCCATTAAATTGGCACGAAATGGTTTGAAAATGAATGCTTTTCAGGCCGGTGCCATTGAAATCACGGAGCCGATTTATGTATCAAACGAAGAAGCGTCAGAGATTTTTAAGAGCCAGAATCAGGCCAATAAATTGGTTAGTGAAAATGAGTGGCTGAAGCAACCTTTATTGGCAAATTTTATTGAACAGCTTGCCGAGGAAGGAGAATCCTTTTTTTACGAGGGAGAGGTAGCAGATAAAATTTGCAAACTATGTGAAGAAAAGGGAGGGCATCTCACCAAAGATGATCTGAAAAATTATAAAGTTGAAACGCGGAATCCACTTCAACTCAATTATAAAGATGTGTCTTTGAGTATCAATCCACCTCCAAGTTCCGGCGGCTTATTGATTGCATTTGCTCTGAAGTTGATGGAGTCGTTGAAGCCGGATCAATCCTATTATGAAAATCTTGTTCGTGTACAAGATCTTACAAATCGCGCAAGGATTGAGGCGGTTATACAGAATCAAGATCCCGAGCAAATGTCGGAGATGCTTCACGAACCTTTTGTGGATTTGTATAAAAATCAGATAAAAAATAGGGGACAGGCATCAAAAGGCACGACTCAAATTAGCGTCATGGATGCAGATGGGAACATGGCGAGCTTGACAACCAGCAACGGATCGGGCAGCGGAGTGATGATTCCCGGGACCGGGGTGATGTTGAATAATATGTTAGGTGAAGAGGATCTGAATCCCGGTGGATTTTATAATTGGCCAGAAGATCAGCGAATTAGTTCTATGATGGCCCCGGGAATTGTGCGATTTGATGATGGAAGAAAAGTTGTAATGGGTTCTGGAGGATCAAACCGAATCAGAACGGCAATCCTGCAGGTAATTCTGAATTTTATTGATCACAAAATGGACTTGAAGGAAGCCATTCAATCACCCCGAATACATTTTGAAAATGACTTTCTGAATATTGAAGAAGGAATTCCTGAAGACGTGGTAAAAAGTTTGATAGAAAAATATCCGAAGCATAAGGTCTGGGAAAAAGGGAACCTGTTTTTCGGAGGCGTTCACGCTGTTTGTGATAAGAATGGAGAATTTTCCGGGTTTGGAGATCCTCGTCGTGGTGGGGTTTCGGTGATCGTGTAAGTTGGCTCGCTGATTGATGATAGCGCATGCATTTTGCTTGTGCTTTCTCATTTGGATGGGTCACGAGCGGGAATGCTCGCGCCATCCCATTTCCAGTCATTATTTTACACCGTTAGATGCTTGCTCTATCATACTACAAAGTTACCGGCTCAGGCTAGCCGGAAATCATCAGCCTTTCAACTCAGCCATATTCAATAGTTTTCGAAGATCTTTCACTCTTCTTTCATCTTTCTCTTTGGCGTAACTGTGGATCAGATTCCGAATACAGCGAATTAAAATATCTGCTTCCTCCGCTTTTTTAAGATGTTCTGGCTTAGGCTCAATTCCGTTCTTTTTGAGGAAGTAACAGCACTGATTGTATGTGACAATCGTTCCGCCATCGAACGGATCGATCAAAACTTCCTGGTTATGCGTCTGATACATCAGCATGAAATGAATCGGCATATTCACACCATAGAATGGTAGATCCAACCGCCGTGCGATGAACATCACTACACAGCTCAGCATGATAGGCAAACCTTTTCTGCGATCAAGCACCCGATCTAAATATGCATTGTCCGTATTATGATAATCGTTGGAATCACCCCGAAATCTCAGATCGCGAAATACATATTGCAGGAGGATCTGCATTTTTTCATTGATCGAGGGCGTATAGGCAACATCACTACCGATTTGAGCAGCTAAATTATCCAGCTTCTTTTTGTATTCACGAATTCGCAACGTTGGATTTCCAAATTTGCAGAGCGTAAAAAGAGCTCCCTCCAATTGATTTCGATCCTGAATACCCGGTTCAACAATCTCAGCAAATTCCTCGATTACGGTGCCGGCGGTAATGTTGTAAATGATGTTGTTGATCGTTTCTTTTTCAGAATCCTTTACTGATTCAGATCGAAACTGATCCAACAACGGAACAGCATGCTCGCCAAGTTCTTCAAATCGTTTCTTCACACCGGTCTGTACTTCCGGATCAGGATCATCCAAAAGATATATCAGTGATTCTATTTCTCGTTTGTTAGAATTTTTCATCTGTACATGCTTCTTTGTTCAATGAGTTAACAGAGTCCATCCCGATATTATTCCATATAAGTGGGAATAATTGAAATTAAAATATGGAGCTATCGGTTCATTCATAAGTCTCCCTAAGTATACGAAACGAATGATTGAACTTTTATTGATTTATGGAGTTAGAATATTTCACGAAGGATGGATATGCGAATGATGATCCTTCTATTTTCATTTAATATAGAAATGCTGAGAACTGAATTGTAGGAGTTGTTATGAGCCCGCTGGCAAAACATACAGAGATTACTGAGAGCGCAGAGATCAAAAAGAAGATTAAGAGTAGGTACGATGAAGTAAGAGATGCTACCGAGAGATTGACTCTGCCTTTGGAGATTGAAGATTTCGTAATCCAGGCGATGGAGAATGCCAGCCCTACAAAATGGCACTTGGCTCACACAAGTTGGTTTTTTGAGACATTTATACTGAAAAAAGCGATTGATGATTTTGATTCACTGCATCCGCAGTACAACTACATTTTTAATTCCTACTATGTGCAAACGGGCGACCCGCACTGCCGGGATAAGAGAGGGAATTTATCGCGCCCGACGGTGAATAAGGTTTTTGAGTACCGGAAGTATGTCGACCAAAACATGCATGAGTTTATCGACGGCCTTTCTGAAGAAGGGCTCGAAGAGTGGCTTCCGGTCATAGAAGTGGGACTGCATCACGAACAGCAGCACCAGGAATTAATGCTGACCGATCTGAAATATATGTTTGGTCAGAATCCGCTCTACCCGATTTATCAAGAAACAAAGCGCCCGAAAATTGAATCGCTGCCTGAAATTAATTGGGTTTCGTTTGATGAGGGACTTTATTCGGTTGGACATGAAGGTGGCAGCTTTGGATACGATAATGAATTCCCGGCTCACAAAACGTATCTGCAGAATTTTCAAATGGCCGATCGCCTGGTTACGAATATAGAGTTCATCCAATTTATTGAAGACGGGGGTTATAACGAACCCAAATGGTGGTTGGATGAAGGATTCGCAGCCGTTGAAAATGAAGAGTGGGAATGGCCGCTTTATTGGGTGAAGCGAGATTGAGATTGGTATCATATTACGATGAGCGGACTTGAAAAACTTGATCCCAATGAGCCGGTGTGTCATGTCAGTTATTTTGAAGCGGATGCCTATGCACGATGGGCCGGTTGCAGGCTCCCTACAGAAGAGGAGTGGGAGGTTGCCGCGAAGGATGTCCCCCCGGAAGGTAATTTTGTGGAAAGCGAACATTATCATCCGGCTTCAGTCGATTCAGAAAAAGACGGACTCAAACAGATGTTTGGGGATGTTTGGCAGTGGACGAAAAGCTCCTACACAGCTTATCCCGGATTTGAACCTTTTCCAGGAAAGCTTGGCGAGTACAACGGGAAGTTTATGGTGAACCAATATGTGCTCAGGGGTGGATCCTGTGCAACTCCTGAATCTCATTTCAGGAAAACCTATCGAAATTTTTTCCATACCGATGCACGTTGGCAATTCACAGGAATTCGACTTGCAAAAGATGGAGATTCAGAGTAAAAAACATCAACACAAAAAGCAGTAAAGAGTGAAAGAGACGCATGTAATTTCCATGTCTGATGAATTCCGAGCAGACGTTTTAGAAGGACTGAAAAAACCCTATAAAAGCATATCCAGTAAATATTTTTATGACGAACGTGGATCGGAGCTGTTCGAGAAGATTAGTAAACTCGACGAATACTATCCAACCGATGCTGAGATTGAAATTCTTGAGACATATCCCGATGAAATTTCAGAAGCTGTAGGACCGAATAGTCTGATTATAGAATTTGGAAGCGGCAGTAGTAAAAAAACAAGATTGCTTCTGAAACAGCTGGATAATATTGCCGGCTATATTCCTGTTGATATATCGCGCGATTTTTTACTCGAAGAAGCGAAAAAACTGCGAGATGATTTTCCCAGCCTCGATATTAAACCGGTTGCTGCTGATTATACCAAACCTTTTGAACTTGGAGTAAACGGGCAAGCAAGTCGCCGTGTCATCTTTTTCCCCGGATCAACCATTGGGAATTTTACCCCGGAGGAAGCTCAGGAATTTTTGTTCCAAGCGGCGGATCTGCTTCATGAGGGAGGGGGATTATTGATTGGTGTGGATCTGAAAAAAGATCCTCAAATTTTGAATAAAGCCTATAACGATTCTGAAGGCGTGACGGCAGAATTTAACCTAAACCTTCTGCGAAGAATAAATCGCGAGCTGGACGGAAATTTTGATTTGGATCAATTTCGTCATCGCGCTTTCTATAACGAATCCGAAGGAAGGGTTGAAATGCACTTGGTGAGCTTAGACAATCAGACTATTGAGATTGCGGGAGAGCAGATCGAGTTCAAAAAAGGAGAGATGATTCACACTGAGAATTCCTATAAATATTCTGTTGAGGAGTTTGAAGACTTAATATCAGAAAAATATTCTCTGAAGAGAACCTGGCTCGATTCTAAGGAGCTTTTCAGCCTCCATTATTTCGAGAAGAGATAACACACTTCGCCTGCTGATTGGTTTTTCAGCTGGCGAATTTCCGTGCCATGAGTAATGAATTCGCCGAATCACATCTACTCATTCATCGGATGAGTAGATTTTACCGGTTATTTAAATTCAGTACCACAACACTCATCCGATGAATCATAATAAACGAATTTGGCAGCCGACTGGCAGTTATAACACCCCATTTCCGTGTTTGTTCTGTTTCAATTAAATTGCTATCAATAGGTATAATCGTAGATCTGAATAGAATTTTTTCTCAAACCAATCAGCTATGGGCGTTGAAACGGTAAAATTGGCAGAAAACAGAGAGCAGACCCAGGAGTTTATCAAGTATCTGCTGAAGGATATCCGTGCGATGGAGAGAATGCTGGACAGTAATCTTTTTGAGAAAGATACCGTACGGATTGGGGCGGAACAGGAACTGTGTTTGGTAGATCGGCATGGTAAACCACTGCCCATTTCCATGGAGCTTCTCGAAGCTCTGGATGATGAAAACTTTACGACCGAGCTGGCAAAATATAATCTTGAAACCAATCTGAAGCCGCTCAATTTTGAGGGGACTTGCCTGTCCGAAATGGAGGCAAATATTCTTAGTCAGTTGGATAAAGTCCGTGACACAATCCAACAGTTTGATGGCGATATTGTGCTCACAGGTGTTCTGCCAACCATTCGAAAAACCGACCTGGATATCGAAAACCTAACGCCGCTTCCCCGATATAGAGCGCTCTGTGCGGCGATTAACAAATTGCGGGGCGATGAGTATGATCTGCGAATCCAGGGGATGGATGAACTTTTGATGCGGTTTGATACGCCACTTTTGGAAGCCTGCAATACCGGTTTCCAGGTTCATATCCAGGTAACTCCTGATGAATTTGTGAAAAAATATAATCTCGCCCAGGCAATTACCGGTCCCGTGTTGGCGAGCGCCGTAAACTCTCCATTATTATTTGGAAAACGATTGTGGTCGGAAACACGGGTGGCACTTTTTCACCAATCGGTGGATACGCGAAAAGTGGGCGATCACCTCCGGGAAAGCAGTCCGCGGGTGACGTTTGGTAATGAATGGCTAAAAGACAGCATCCTCGAAATTTATAAAGAAGATATTGCCCGATACAGGGTGATGCTCAGTTCAAACATCACCGAAGATGTGGATGAAATTTTGGATAACGGTGAGATTCCGAAATTAATGGCACTGCAAGTTCACAATGGAACGGTGTATCGATGGAATCGGCCGTGCTATGGAATTAGTAACGGAGTGCCTCATTTACGGATTGAAAATCGGATTTTTCCATCGGGCCCGACCGTTTCAGACGAAGTGGCAAACGCATCATTTTGGTTGGGTTTGTTGAACGGAATGGATGAGGCGTATGATGACATCACAAAAAAACTGGATTTTGATGATGCACGCATGAACTTTTTCGCGGCTTCAAAGCTTGGCTTGGATACTAAGTTCAAATGGGTGGATGATAAGCGATTTACGGCTGTTGATCTGATCACAAAAGAACTCTTGCCACTCGCTAAAAAAGGGTTGGAAAAAGCCGGTGTGGATGATGGCGATATCACGAGCTATCTCGATATCATCAAAGAGAGAACAGATGCGGCTCAAACAGGCAGCTACTGGATGGTAAAATCGTACAATTCGCTGACGAAAGATATCAGCCGAGAGCAGGCGTTGACGGCCGTGGTGAATGCTATGATCAAAAATCAGAAGAAAGGAGAACCGGCGCACAAATGGTGCTTGGCCAAATTTGACTACATGGAGATGTGGCAGCCATCAAGTTTGTTGGTCGAGGAATTTATGACGACCGATCTGTTTACGGTTCAGAAAGATGATATCATCGAATTGGTAGCGAACTTATTTGAATGGCGACGAATTCGGTATGTGCCGGTTGAAGATGACAGCAAGCATCTGGTTGGGTTGATTACGATGCGAATGATTTTTCGGGAATTCAACGACATCATTCATAATAAGGGAGATGCAAGCAAATCTGTCGAAGAAATAATGATCAAAAACCCGATTACGATCCATCCCGAAGCGTCCATTTTAGAGGCGATTGATATTATGGACAGTCAGCGAATCGGCTGCCTTCCGGTCGTGAAGAACAACCGGCTGGTGGGGATCATCACGGAACAAAACTATATGACGATCACTTCAAGATTGCTGAGACGATTACATAGTGATAATGATAAAAATAATGCGGATTCAGACAATCCGGAAGATTGATGGAGCGTAGGAGAATGTATGGGTGAGCAGAAATTGTCGATTGCAAAAGATCCTGAATCAAGGAAGCTTTTCTTAAAATATCTTTTGCATGATGTTGAAGCGATTGACCAGATGCTTCAGAATAATCAGATCGAATCGGGGATCAATCGCATTGGGGCCGAGCAGGAATTTTGCCTGGTGGATAAGTACTTCAAGCCGTCGAAAAATGCGATGGAAGTGATGGAAAAAGTGGGAGACAGTCACTTTACATCGGAGCTGGCAAAATACAATCTTGAGATCAACCTCGATCCTCTTGAGCTAAAAGGGGATTGCTTTTCGAAAATGAAAGAGCAGCTTCTCGAACTGTTGAATAAAGCAGAAGATGCAGCAACGTTGATCGATGAGAGAATCATTCTTACGGGCATTTTGCCATCTATCGATTTTCGTGCGGTACAGATTGAGTATATGACCCCCAAACCGAGATATGATGCTCTTGCGAATATTATGTCAGAGCTCAGAGGTGAGGATTTTGAATTAAACATTACTGGTGTTGATGAGCTTATTTTAACTCACAATAATATCCTGTTTGAAGCCTGCAACACAAGTTTTCAGTGTCACTATCAAGTGGAGCCGGAAAATTTTACGGATATGTATAACTGGGCACAGATGCTGTCGGGCCCGGTGTTGTCTGTTGCCTGTAATTCGCCGTTGTTGATTGGAAAACAGTTGTGGTCCGAAACCCGAATTCCTCTCTTTCAGCAAAGTATTGATACCCGAGGGAAGGGATATCATTTACGGGAACGAGAGCAGCGCGTAACGTTTGGAAATCGCTGGATTAACAGTGTTTCGGATGTATACAAAAACGACATTGCCCGGCATACGCTACTGTTTCTTACGGACATTGAAGACGATTCGCTGGATGTACTAAATCGAGGAGAGATTCCCGAACTGAAAGCACTTCAGTTGCATAATGGTACCATTTACAAATGGAATCGGCCGTGCTATGGTGTTCACAACGGAGTGCCTCACTTGAGGATTGAAAACAGGTACTTGCCATCCGGCCCAACGGTTCAGGATGAAATCGCGAACTTCGCTTTTTGGGTTGGTCTGATGAGTAACATGCCTGATAAATTTCGCGGAAACTGGGATCAGATCAACTTTAATGAAGTAAAGGAAAATTTTTACAAAGCAGCGATGTGGGGAATTCAAAGCGGAATGGTGTGGGATGGAAAATTGATGTCTGCCCGAAGACTGATTCTTGAAACACTGATCCCAATGGCACGCGAAGGCCTCGAAAAGAAAGGAATCAAACAGTCTGATATTGATGCAAATCTTGAGATTATTCGAGGGCGAGCTGAAAACTATGCTACCGGCTCACGATGGATTGTTGACAGCTACAGAAAATTACGGGAGAATTTAGGGCGGGAAGAATCAACCGTTGCGCTGACGGCGATTATGCATTATCGAAAACTGACAGGAAAACCGGTTCACGAGTGGGGCGTGGCAAAAAAAGAGGAAGCGGAAAAGCTTGAAATGCAGTATGATATTGTGAGCAATATCATGTCTACCGACCTTGTAACAGTGATGGAAAACGATATCGCAGAGCTGGTTTTGAAAGTGATGGAGTGGAGACATATTCGCCATTTGCCGGTAGAAGATAGCCAGGGAAAGCTGAAAGGAATTATTACAAAGAAACGGTTAGTTCGTTATCTTAATGACCCTGAGAAAGACGGCCTCGCAACAGCGGCTGATGTGATGGATTCTGATCCGATCACCATTGGTCCGAATGATGATATTAAATACGCCATGCTGTTAATGATTGATAAAGGTGTGAGCTGTCTTCCGGTCGTTGAAAAAGATGAATTGATTGGAATTATTACAGACAAAGACGCGCAGGATGTCTGGAATAAGATGAACAAACACGCGGATGCAAAAAACTAAAAGCAAGCAAGGGCTGAAAAAGAAAGTCGAACGAATAC
>CAYRDO010000063.1:16945-19891 GCA_964422985.1 uncultured Rhodohalobacter sp.
AAGAGGGTCCTGTTCTAATCTTGTTTGTAGGCATCCACGGGAATGAGCCGGCCGGAATTCATGCAGTCGATCAAATCGCTGAAGTTCTGTCTGACGATGAGCAGATCAACGGTTCTGTGTACGCCATTACGGGCAATATTGAGGCCGTAAAACTGGGTGTTCGTTTTTTGGATACGGATCTGAATCGCCTTTGGGAACGGTTTGATACGAATAAAGACTTCTCCATTCAGCATTCAGAAAACCGACCCGCAGAGTATTTAGAGAGCCTGGAAATCAAGCAGACAGTCGACCAGATCGTAAAAAAACATTCCGGCACAGCCAGTGAGTTTGTTTTTATAGATCTGCATACCACCTCCTCTCAAAGTTGTGCGTTTATTCTGTTGAATGATACGCTTCCCAATCGTCAATTGGCGCGCAATTTTCCCGTTCCGCAAATTCTGGGGATCGAAGAAAATATTCAGGGTACGCTGCTCAGTTATATCAATAATTTGGGATACAAAGCGATCGGTTTCGAAGCCGGTGCTCATCAGGCAGAAGTATCTGTGATTCGGACCCAGGCATTTTTATGGCTGGTGTTGAACCGACTCGGAATCCACGAAATGTCAGACGAACAAATTCGCCGGAATGAGAAGTTATTACAAACAGAAAATGGCGTTCCGGACACCTATTACGAAATCATCCATCATAAATTTGTGGACGATCCACTGAAATTCGAGATGATCGAGGGATTTCAAAACTTCGATAAAATCGAAAAGGATGTGTCTCTTGCATATGAACATGGAAAGTTGATAAAAGCCCCAAAATCAGGGCGAATTTTTATGCCGCTTTATCAAAACGAGGGCGATGATGGATTTTTGATTATTCGCGAAGTCTCTCCATTTTGGCTGAAGCTTTCGGCGTATTTAAGGAAGAGTTTTTTCCACGGATTGTTGAAATATCTGCCCGGCGTAACTGCGGTGAATGAGCACAGTTTTGAAGTGAATTTAAATGTAGCTCGTTTTTTGGTTAAAGACATTTTTCACTTGCTGGGCTACAGAGTTACGCGAAAAGATGAAAATACATTAATTTGTTATCGCCGTTAGCAGTGCTAAGTCATCGGATGAGTGTATTTAGTAATGATCTCGTTTTACTTTTGAACATTCATCCGATGACTAATATGAATTTAAAGCTGATAAATACTGAATGTTAGATTACCGATTTGTAGATGGAACCCGCCTGACCTCGGTTATTGAGGCACTGATTTTTTCAAGCCCGGAGCCGATCTCCTGGCAGAAATTATCAGACATTATCAAAGAGAGTGAAGAGGAGCTGGAGTTGGATGAACAGGTGATTCAAAAAATTGTAGATCAGCTGAATACTAGGTTTGAAGAAAATGATCTCTCCTTTCGGATTGAAGAAACCGGCGGTGGATATACATTTGTCACACAGCCGCGTTATCATCCCTGGCTCAGTATTTTTCAGCACGAGAATGCCTATCGAAAACTATCACAGCCGGCTATTGAAACGTTGGCAATTGTGGCTTATCGCCAGCCAATCACCAAACCGGAAGTGGATGGCATTCGCGGTGTGGATTCTGGATATATTTTGCGTCAGCTCTTGGAAAAAATGTTGATTAAAGTGTCGGGCCGGGCAGACTCACCGGGGAAACCGCTGTTATATAAAACGACAACCTATTTTCTGAAACATTTTGGAATTAATTCTGTGGATGAACTTCCAAAACCGCGCGAAATTGATGAAATTCTGAAGGATGATGATATGGCCGAGCACCGACGGCTGCTGATGGAGCGTCAGATGGAGCTTGAAGATGAGGAAGCGCGAGAACTGTTTGAAGATTTTGCCGAAGAGATGGAAGAGCCAGGTGAAAATGGAGAGGAGAGTGATGATACAGAAGATGACGATTCAAAAGAAGCGCCCGAATCCTGACAGGATCTATTTCTACCAAATAACATAAATCCTAAAATCAAAAGAAGATGAAAAAGAACGCATTTTTACTATTCGCAGTAGTTGTTTGTTCGATCCCGCTAATCGCGAGTATGCAAGTAATGACCGGACTCGCCGGCGCTTGGAATTACCAGGTAGAACAAACTGCACCCGAGTACAGCATTGGTACCATTGTATTTGAAGAGGGAGATGACGACGGATACTCAGGCAAGATTATATTTCAGTCCGGACAGGAGGTCTCCATGAGTTCTGTAAGTGTAGAAGCAGATACGGTAACGTTCAAAGCCTATGTGGATGGCGGTTTGGTAACCACCGTTTGCACACTTGAAGATGATAAATTGGTCGGTACCGTTCGTACCCCGGATGGCATGCTGCCATTTTCAGCCACCAAAGAAGAGTAGAAGGTTGTTTTTAGTCTGACCATTCATCGTCAAAGGGTTTGGCTGAGCCATTCGAGTACATCTCTAAAATCTACTCAGGCGAGCCCAATCTATGGCTCGGCAAACTTTTTTTGATCGGTGTGTAAATAGTGTGTACTTTAATACACACTCAGAAATAAAACAGTTCTCTTTTGCCAGAAAAAAGTTTTACAGCATCATCATTTTGGGATAAGGTTGGAATTGGTATCTCGGGAGTTTGTGCCATTCATTGTCTTTTATTACCTGTTTTTGTTGCCGTGCTTCCCTTGTGGGGGTTTGCAGAGGTTTTACACGATTGGCTTCACCCCGTTTTCATTCTTTTGATTGCACCCACGGTATATTACGCATCGAAACGAAGTTATTTCGATCGAAAAATTACAAGCCTGCTAATTGTAGGTTTTTTACTGATTGTAATTGGTTGGGGAATCGGCCATTTCTGGATCGGCCTTTGGTTTGAAACAACCCTGACTGTGATCGGGAGTGGCATCTTGGTTACCGGCCACTGGTTCAATTACAGGCATCATCAAACCTGTGAAAATGAGCAGCACAATCACCATTCTCATTCCGAAGAAGATATACACCATTA
>CAYRDO010000064.1:0-19522 GCA_964422985.1 uncultured Rhodohalobacter sp.
ATCACAAAATTGACCTCAGTAAAATTGAATTGTCATGGAACTCACTTTTAAAATCCGTAGAGGAATCACCTTGGACCTACGTTCCTGATTCATTTTTTAATAAATATTGCTATCGAAAAGTATCAGGTGAAAATGATATCATTTTGAGTGGTTTTATGGGTGATCCGCTTACAGGCGGGCATCTGCATGAGAAGGATGATGAAAAAGCGGTTCAGAAATTTCTGAAAGAACAGATGATGGTCCGATCCCTAAAGCTGACTTCAAAACACTACAATCCCATTGACTCACTTCCTAGTGTTTCAAATCGGCGTAAACTTACGTTCCATGAAATGCTTGATTTTGGAGTGAGGCAGGCCTCTTGCATTGCTCCAATTGTGTCATCCCAAAAAAGCTGGACATCGTGGGGAACTGAGCTCGGGAAGATCAAAGATTCACACTCTACGGTGGTAACTCCCTTTACACATCCTAAATGGGCAAATTATTGGATTCATGCTCCGGAGGAATTAAAAAAAGACAGAAAAATGTATTTGGATGTGTTGAACGAGAAGTTTCCAACGTTGGCGAAATTGCCGAGTAAAAATTTTTATGGTGCCAAAAAACGGGATGGAACTTCGGCTTATTTGAGGAAAAAAGTGTATCACGGACAGATTCTCCTGAACAAGAAAATGCCGAGCATTTTTCGAATGCCAAACCACATGATGAACTACCTTGATTATGGAACTGCATTCCGGAAGAGGGATGATTACAGAGAAATTCTTTCGACCGCTTTAGGCTTTCTGAATGAAAACCTGTTAACTCCATGGCTTGATCTGCCGAAATTTTTTAAAGAACATGAAAAACACGAAACCGATCATTCCAAAGTTTTTCTTCTTTTGATTGGCTTGGTTCTTAATTTAAAGAACGATTCAAAGCCTGAAACTGAATAGATATGATTTATTTTTTGGCTGCATTCAATCACAAACAGAAACTGAGAAAAGGGATCACTCATCAGTAACTTGGAAGATATCACGATCATTATTCGGTCCGTCAGGGAGCGAACAGAGCAACTTTGCAGAAAACTACTTTTAGAGCAGGGGATTCCTGAAGATCAGGTCACAATTGTACGAGAAGTTCCTTTCTCTGCATCCATGAAAAAATCGTTTGAGATTGGGATTGAAAGCGGGAAAAAGTGGACTCTTTGCGTAGATGCCGATGTTTTGTCTCGGCCCGGGTCCGTGAAGAAAATGATTGAACTTGCTGAGGATCAAAAAAAGAATATTTCCGAGATTCAGGGATATATGCTGGATAAGTTTTTTGGCGGAGTTCGGAGAGGCGGATATCATCTTTACAGGAGCTCATTGTTGCCCAAAGTTTTGGAGTGTATACCTACCGAGGGAACAGATATAAGGCCAGAAACCCGAACGCTAAAAGAGATGGCAAAAAGGGGATATCCGCGAGCGGTTGTACCCTATATCGTAGGTACGCATGACGATGAACAGTACAATTTTGATATCTACAGAAAAGCTTTTGTGCAGGCGGTAAAACACCTGGATCGCGCTGACCTTTTGGTTTCTCACTGGAAGAAAAATGTGGAAAAAGATCAGGATTTTAAAGTAGCGTTGACAGCATTTTCGGATAGCATTCGGTATACAGGTGAGACGTTTATTAACAGTGACCAGGATTTGTATAAGAAAAAGTTTGAGGAGACCGGTTTCTCTGAAAAAGAGGAGTTAGACCCGGAAACTATTTCAATACAGGATATTGAAGATCGGGTCAGTCAATGGGATACGGATGAAAGCTACTACGATCATTATCCGAACAGCCAGGGGTTTGACAGTGGAGGAAAAGTGGCGCTTCGAAAAGTGAAACAGAGCATCCGTAACAGGGGTGCCGGACAAACAACGTTACTCATGTTTAGTCAGATTTTTACGTCCATCGGTGAAAAGTTGAAAAGCCGAATTCCTGAGTAATTCTCTAAGTGATCTTAAATCATCCTCAACGTTATGAATGAATCTAAGCCTTCATCCAAATCTTTAGTATTTGTATTGGGGGAGATAACCTCAGGAGGAGCAGAGAGAGTAGCTTCCCATTTGATGCATTATTGGGTGAAGCAAGGCTGGAAAATTACGCTGATCGCTGCGAATGAAGCCAAAGATGATTTTTATGAGATTCCTGAAGAAGTCGAAAGAATTGTCATTTCAACAGGTGGGGTTTCCGGGAATAAAGTGGTTGGCTTGATGAAAAATCTGCCTTACATATGGCAACTTAGAAAAGCTATCAAAAAATCCAGTGCACCGAATATTCTCTCATTTCTGACTCGCCCGAATATCCATACGATTTTGGCCTGTATGGGGCTTAATAGAAATGTGGTAATCTCTGAAAGGAATGATACGACCCGGGAAGATCACTTATGGCCGTGGAATAAACTTCGGCGTGAACTCTATAATTACGCCGATAAAGTGACTGCCAATTCTGAAATTGCTCTTACCGGGATGAAGGATTATGTGGATGAAGAGAAGTTGTTTATGGTTCCGAATCCTGTGAATATTCCTGATCAATTTGCTACACCATCTCAATCAAGGAAAATGTTAAACGTGGGCAGACTGGTTCCACAAAAAGCCCAACACCTTTTGATCGAAGCTTTGAGTCTTATCAAAGAAGAAAGTCGAAAAGGATGGACGTTAAACATATTTGGAGATGGTGAGTTGGAAGAAAATCTAAAAAAGCTGGTTGAGGACCGAAAGCTGAAGGGTGTAGTACATTTTCGAGGCGTCGTGAATGATTTGTCTGAATTCTATCAAAAAGCAGGTATGTTTGTGTTGCCATCCATTTATGAGGGGACTCCAAACGCACTTCTGGAAGCGATGTCCTATGGCTTACCCTTTATTGTTTCAGACGCTCAAACCGGAGTTTTAGATTTGATTGAGGATGGCGAGAATGGGTTTGTTTTCAAATCTGAAGATGAAGTGGATCTTTCAGAAAAAATAAAACTGCTCATGGAAGATCCGGAACGAAGAGATGAAATGGGCAGTAGAGCGCGAAAGTCAATCGAGCCTTTTTCGATCCGTAATACGCACAAATCATGGGATAACCTATTTGTACGTTAGTTAGCGGGTAAACTTTTTTTCTCGAGAAGAAATCTTATCAGAATAATCATCAATAAGGTTGAGATCATAAAAGTCATATAGAACGTATACCTGGGTATAATTTTGATACTTAAACTCGATGCCAGGAGATTTAGCAAATGGCCGCTCAGGAAGAAGAACAGGATGGTTCCGTACTGATTTCTTTTTATTAAGCCCCAAAATGAGATCAGAGTTATCAAGAAAAAGAGCATCAGGTACCCTCTGTTATTATCAAAACCATAAACCAGAATATCAGACAGGTTGATATAGAGAAACATCCATGGGTGGCTCTTGATAAGTTCTTTGGTCATGGTTTTTATCTCAGTATCCATTTTCAGAACATTCTGGTTTATTTCAGACGGAGGTCTGTCATCAGTACCGTAGTAGTCTCTCACGAGGTTCTGAATGCCTTCAAAACTCTGATGATAATGTTGGATGAGATCACTTTTTCGTCTTTCAGCAGGATTGATTTCCGTATATATATTTTGATGAAAACGATTCATCGTGAGGCCATACTCTTCAATCGTTTGATAAATCTCCAGATAAGCATTTCGGATATCAGGATCCTCAAACAGATCTGAATCATCTATGTCAGCCACATAGATCGCTGTGGGAAAAAAGCTGACATTCATATGAGGATTCGAAAACGTATCATGAACTATGTAATGGTATGTTTTATTGAGTGTTGAAGCTCCAATTAAACACAGAACAATCGTTGCTATGAAAAGAGCGGATTTTTTTAAATTTTCTCGATTCTTCTGATGACAGAATAGAAATTGTATATAAATAAATAATAGTCCAATCAAAGGATAAAGGAACAGAAATTGTTCTCTGATGAGGAAGATCAGAGTATTCAGGAATATGGCTTTATAAAGGTAAGAGGTGTCGCGAGTGAGGATACTTTCAATCAGGTAAGTAGATACAATCAAAAAAAGAGGAAAGGTGATCGCTTCAGAAAGCAATGCGTGGGGTTGAGAAAAATAGACAATAGTGTAGAGCAAAAGAGGTAACAAAAAAAGATTAAAGAGTGGAGATAATTTGAAAAGTGAATTAATCTTTTTTAAGAAATATGCCGCCACTCCAATGTTAAGCAACACTTGAAAAATCATAACAACAACCTGTTGATAATCACCAAAAATACTCATCAGATACAGAAAGAACGGATAACCAACAGGCCGAATGAGGTCCATTCTCAAATACCCATAACTATCACCGCCTAATGCGGGCCCCTGCAAAAAAATATAGATAGCTGTAATTCCCAGTAAAAGCCAGGTAATAATCCAAACTGACTTTTTAGAATTAATTAAACCCATATTGAGGTAAAGTTATTGGTGAAAGATCCTAAAGAGTGGAGTGAGGTTGTACTTTTCTGTTTCTAAATTTCCAAAGGGTTTTAAATGCGATCAGGCCGTCAGCCCATGTAATTTTTTTACCCTCATCCGCCTTCCGGGGATAATAGTTAATAGGTACTTCTGAAATTGAAATATCATTTAGCGCTAACTTAGCTGTAACTTCCGGGCAAAATTCAAAACCCTCACATTCTAAGTTGAATGATTTTAAAAGTTCTGTTTTAATCAGTTTATAGCAAGTAGGTTCGTCTGTAAGATCTGTTCCGTATAACATATTGGTAAACCAGGTAACTAGAACTCCGCCAATATAGAAGCTGATTCCTGAATATTTTTCATTCGATTTATTCAGTCTTCTGGAACCATATACAGCATTTGCCCCTTTTGTAAGCACTTCTTTCAGGAGTTTATTGTAATCGTTTGGATCATATTCCAGGTCGGCATCCTGTATAATTACATAGTCACCAGTAGCATGGTTAAGTGCTGTTCTAATGGCATACCCCTTTCCGCGGTTGGATTCTTGCAGTATTATATTGCAACCGGTTATGGTCTCTAAAATTTCCCGCGTGCCATCTGTGGAGTTATCGTCTACAATTATGATCTCCTTCTGAATATCATCAATTAGCACAACATCTTTGACTTGTTGAATTAAAGCATGAATAGAGTTTTTCTCGTTATAAACGGGAATAAGAATGCTGAGTTTGTTCAATTTTCTTCAAAATATTTATAATGAATTTTGCCAACATGTTTTGTGTAAACTAATCTCTCAAAATATGCCTCCACTATCATCTATATATCAAATAAGGAAGAAAGATTTATGATACGAAAAATAGCTGGAGTAATAAGAATTAAGAATTACAAAAATTCTAAGTTGCTAAATTGATTAACTTCATTAGAGGTGGGAAGATCAATAAACAGTTTAAAAAATACTGTTTAAATTATCTTGTGAGTACTTTATAAATCGGTAACAGTAAAAGAGAAAGAATTTTTAAAAAGGGTCCGACCGGCTTGATAGATTTTTTCGATGGTTGAAATCGAAGTTCTTCTTCCTGTTTCTTAACAGGAATATTCCCAGCTATTCCACACGTTGGCGGTAAGGGCCTCTCGTTTTCCACTCTCTGAATGGTTTCCTGAAGGTTTATACCTCCTTCCCTTTCAATTTTTTTTAGTGTTTCGACCGGAAATTCGCACAATTCTTCAAAAGAGATACGCACATATTTGTCAACTTTTGAAGAATGAATTGCAGGCCAAACATTAGAGATCGCCCAATTTAATGTCGTTTTTGAAATTTGTTTGATTTGGCTCATCCATTCTGGTTCTTCCAGTTTGCTAAGCTTTACCGCTTTCTTCTTATGCCTCCAGAGAATCTGCTGAGGATGTCTGATCACATGAACCACAATTACTTCAAAGTCTGCATTTTTCTGAAGGAGATAGGGGCGTCTTGCATGAGCGAAAGATGTTTTTGAAGAATCAACAAAACCGGTTATTGTCTGATTGGGATCTAGTTTCGCAGCCTTTAAGAAAGTATCCCAGAATTTATGATATCGAGATTCAAGTTTTTTTCTATTTCTGCCAATGATTCGTTCATACGAATTGAGTTCTGAAATGGATCGTAAGGATTCACCTTGTTTTTCAAGCGCTTTTTCAATTCTCTCAAACAAGTCACCACAGAACTTGCTTTTGCTAAGAAATTCTTTCGTGAATGATGCATTGAGTTCACGTGGAATCCCAACGAGCTCTCCCAACCCCACAATGTTATCTGCGCAGCTCAATAAAATCTCAAGAATTGTGCTTCCGCTATGTCCATAGCCGGCTACATAGATGATCTGGATTTTTTGCCCTTTGCTATTTTTTTGCATCTATTTACTAACGTAAATTATCTTTGAATAAAATTGCTCATAAACAGGCGACAAGGTATATTTTTTGTCGGTTTTTTCACAACCGGATATTCTTGATATATAATCTTATAGCACCATTTTTTATTATAAATTATAAGGCTATCGGGGTCGATACAACATCATTTATTTCCTAATCTGATTGGACAAATCGACACCTTTTTAATCTCAAATACTTGAAAATGACAAAAGCATCCGAAGAGACAAATATTCTGTTTTTATTTTGGGGGAGAAAAGGTGGAGGTGCAAGGTATTCTTATGAGATTTCAAAAGAGTTGCTAAGAAAAGATAATGTGAATTTATTTCTGTCGGTCTCTAATCAGTGTGATTTAATCGAGCAATTCAAAGGATTAAACTGTCCCGGTCTTTATGTCGATACCTATGAAACGGTTTTGGGATTTATTAATCAATGGGTTTTTAACAGGCGCTCTTATTTAACAAGATTAACTACTTACTTAAAAGAACATAAAATTGATACTCTCATTATCGGGATGGATTTTTTTTGGGGAGGAATTATTTACGAGGCTGCCAAAAGGGCCCATGTCAAGACGGTGTACGTAGTTCACGAGCCGAAACCTCATCCCAAAGAACCATTTTTTATGGGGCTTGTTAAAAGGCGCACTTTGCCTACGCTAATCAAGGGAGCAGACCATTTAGTTGCGTTAACTGAGCACGTTAAAGATTATCTTACAAAAACGTACAGCGTTAAGGAGCCTGATATTTCTGTGATACCGCATGGTATCTTTTCATACTATGATGCCGATGGGAACAAAGAGCTACCCAAAAATGGCGATATAACGATCCTTTATTTTGGAACAATTACATATTACAAAGGATTAGATATTCTTTTGAAAGCTTTTAAAATTCTTGAAGGCAAGTATGAATCAATAAAGTTAGAAATTTGGGGAGAAGGAGACCTCTCGACATACCGCGAATTGCTTTCTGATCTAAACAGGGTTCGAATTGAAAACAGATGGATTGATGAAGAGGAGATTCCTGATATTTTTAAACGATCGGATATTATTGTGCTACCGTACAGAGACGTAAGTCAATCAGGAATTGTTGGAGCCGCAAGTAAAGCCGCACTTCCAATTGTAGCATGTCCCGCTGATGGAATTAAGGAACAGATGATGCATGAAGGAATTGTATTTTCAGAAGATTTTACTCCAGAAGCTCTCGCAGCGGCCGTTGAAAAACTATTAACTGATTCTGTGCTCTATTCAGAGAGGTCACAGCAATTATTAAACTATGCGAAGTCATTAAATTGGGATTCAATAGCACAAAAATTTAAAGAGATATCTGACGATCTGTAAATGAGAGAGAATTTGGTAGAAGTGTGCTCATAGAATCTTTATTATTGATCGGTTTATCTACTGTGAATAGAAATCTTTGATAACGGTGGTATGACAGTAACACATTTTGTGGTTAGTGATAGCTTCGGAGGAGTTGAAGGACATATCTGTACGCTGATCAAACTGATGAAGAATACGGATATCGATTTTAAAATTGTATGTCATGAAGGGGTTGAGCAGAAATTTAATGATCGGCTTGCTGATTTGAATGTTGAAGTTAGAGCATTAAAACTTTGGCCTAAACCGTCACCACAGAACTATTTCAGATTAATAAAAACCTTCAGAGATCTTTCACCAGATGTGGTTCACTGTCATTTATATTCAGCAACGAGAATTGCAGCGATGGCAGCGAAAATTGCCGGTATTAAAAAAGTGGTTGAGACAATTCATATTGAAGAAGTATGGCGGAAAGGCTTTAAAAAATTTCTCTTTTGTTCGGTAGATGGATTAACAGGTCGATTGTTTGTAGATCGATATATTGCCGTCTCTCATGCCGTTTCAGACTATTATCAAAAGAATAAATGGGTTCCGGCTGACAAAATATCTGTGATTCACAATACAACGGATCATAAGAGTGTTCAATTCAATCAAAAAGAGTTCTCTTTCAAAATTGGTTTTTTGGGGAGGCTGGTTGATCAAAAAGGGGTAGATGTACTCATAAAATCCATTCATCTTTTGAAAGAAAAGGGGGTGTCGAGTCATCTTCATATTGGAGGGACGGGACCGTTAATGGATGAATTACAGGAGCTTGTGAATCATTTGAAGCTCAAGGATTCGGTGACCTTTTTGGGAAATGTATCCGATAAAGACGCCTTTTTTAAAAAAATCGATGTATTTGTGCTTCCCTCCAGATATGAAGGATTTCCCTTAGTATTGCTTGAAGCGGGAATGTATCAAATGCCGGTGGTGGCAACGGAAGTTTCCGGTACGCCGGAAATTATTAAAGATAATGAGACTGGCTTTTTAGTGGAGAAAGATAATCCCGAACAACTTGCTTCTTCCCTGGTGAAGTTTAAGGATGAAAATACAAGAATACGATTATCTGAAAATCTGAACGAATTAGTTACCTCGGAATTTTCTGCTGCTAATTATATTAATCATATGAGCAGCTTTTATAAGTCATTGCTATGAAAACAGACCAACAAGAAAGTGAGGAGCTGGGGTATGGTTTCTCATAAGCATAAATGCATCTTTATTCATATTCCTAAATGTGCAGGTACAAGTATTGAAACAGCTCTTGGACATTTCGATAAACACACAGGAAGGGGTGGACAAGATCACAGGACAATACGAATGATAGAAAAGCCTATTTTTCAACTTGATACATTTAAGGACAAAGAAAATATCATGGAGGTTTTAAGGCGAACCAGAGACTTTTTTAAGGAGGCGGAAAATCCTGAAAATAAAGTTGGTGTTACTGCTGAGCAGTATAAGTCCTATTTCAAATTTACATTTGTTCGGAATCCTTGGGACCGGGCATTTTCGTGGTATAAAAATGTAAAAAGAGATGAGATCCATCAGAAAAGTCTTGGGTTGAATGAGATGATTCCATTTAAAGAATTTTTAAAACGATTTGCCGGTAAGGGAATGTTACGTCCGCAAACCTATTGGCTGAAAAATTTTAACGGAAATATAGAACTGGATTTTATAGGAAGGTTTGAACACTTAGAAGAAGACTTCAGAGAAGTGGCAAAGAGATTGAATATGCCACTTTTAACATTACCACATAAAATAAAGGGATCATCCACGGATTTTCGTGATTACTACGATGATGAATCTATCAGGATTGTTCGGAAAGTGTATAAAGAGGAGATTGAATTATTCGGCTATTCCTTCCTTGGTTTCCAATGATTTCTAAATATGTGGATTGGAAAGAATTTCTGCTATTTAACTCATTTAATCTTTATTTTTAAGGTTGATTATAATGAAAAAAATGAGAGCAAACGGATAGAAAAAGATTGCACATCATTTAAACAAACGTTGATTGTAAATTTTGAAAGAACTTGTAATAAGCATAAATAAAGCTGAGATTCGTATTGATGAATCGGCTTATATTAAATTCTTCGTAAAACCCCTGTTCATCCTGTTTCTTTATTTTGGGGTTTACAGCCGTACATCCGGATTTTTTGGGCTCACTGGAGGGCAGCTTACTGTATTATTATCTTTTTCTCTGTTCTGCTTAGCTTCTTTCCATATGATTTTCATCAAGAGAGATTTGAGGGTCTCAAACTTTTGTTTTTTTATTATTCTGTTCTTTGTGCTATCCGCAGTAATGCCAATCTTTTCTGCATTCTTCTTTGGTGCGGGCACAGGAACTATTATCCGATACTCATTCGAGATTGGAATTAATCTATTCATGTTCTTTTCGGTTTACTATTTTATCCGGGAAAAGATTATATCACCTAAGTTCTTTATTTATTCAGTGGCCATTTTGGGTCTCATAGCATCTCTTAGTTATCTATCCGTAATGTTTTCCAATATTATCGTCTACAGATTACGCGGATTAGGAGGATTGAATACTTTGGGAACCTCATTTGCATTGGGAGTTTTAACCTGGAGTATTATTATTTACGCTCATTCTCAGCGAGAAAATCAAAGTACAATTAAAAAATATATCGGCTATTTCAGCATTGTTATGCTGTTTCTTGCATTACTCTTCACGGGAACTCGTTCTGCACTAATTGCTCTTGGGGCAGGCGTTTTTTTACTACAAATTCTTGGGATGAAAAGTAAGCAGTTTACCAAATATGTACTTTTTACTTTCGTGGGAATTGCAGCAGCCATTGCAATCGTAGCATTGAATTTTGATTTGAGTTATTTATGGGGAAGATTTACTTGGGATAGTGTTGTCCGTATGGCTGGAATACGTTTTACGATTTATGCTAAATCCATTACGGATCTTACACTCTTGGATTTCTTCTTTGGACGACCTGATTTTTATATTTTTTCGAACGAAGCTGATGATTTTATAAATCCTCACAACCTGTTTCTCTCAACAATTCGATATAACGGGTTGATCTTATTCATAATGTTGATATTCATTTTTGTGATTTTCTTCTACAAGTATTGGGCGCTCTATAAAATGCATGAAAAACAAAGCGAGTATCGCTTAATTGAGAGTTCAACAGTTGTATTTTTTGTAATGGTTGTTATTTATACAATGTTTAGTGGAGGAAGAACCACCCGATCTTTTAACTTTTTTATAACCTTGGGATATGCAGTTGGATACTTTGAATTGTTTAAAAATTTAAGATCATACGAAGATTACAAAAAGTTACTATTTTAATTTTTGTCACATCTCAATTCTTAACTACTTGAAGAGACTCTTTTGCAACGCATAGCATTTCTTGTTACACGGCCTGATCAAATTGGTGGATCACATATACATGTCAGGGATTTAGCTTTTGCACTTCAAGAAGATGGATATACAGTTTCTGTATTTATGGGAGGGCCCGGACCTGTTGTTGATCATTTCAGAAATTTTGGGTTGAATGTAGTAGAGATAAAAAATTTAAAAAGAAACATTTCTCCTGTTCATGATTACAGAGCATACGCGGAGCTAAAAGACGCAATATTAGATTTTCAACCCGATATTATAGCTACACACTCATCGAAAGCAGGATTCCTGGGAAGAATTGTGGCCTGGAAACTTGGCATTCCTGTTACATTTACAGCCCATGGATGGGCGTTTACAGATGGTAAAAGCTTCTTAAAACAGACCATTTATCGGTTACTTGAAAAAACAGTCGTACCAATGACAAGTAGATTTATCGCCGTCTCTGAATACGACAGGCAGCTTGGTATAGATCACCTCTCTTTGGATCATGATCAGATTATAACTGTCCATAATGGTATGACTGACATTAAGCCGGAATTAATGGCAAAGCCGGAACAAAAAGAGCCTGTAAATATTATTATGGTAGCTCGTTTCGATCAACAAAAGGATCAGGCCGAATTGCTGAAAGCCGTACATCCAATTGAAAATATTCATGTCCACTTTGCAGGAGATGGGCCATCCCGAAAAGATGTAGAGGAATTAGCTGAAAATTTAAAAATTCAAGATAAAGTTACTTTTTTAGGTGAAATAGATAATGTAGAAGAGTTACTTTCAAAAGGACAGATATTTGCTCTTACATCGAACTGGGAAGGATTTCCATGTTCCACGCTTGAAGCCATGCGGGCCGGCCTGCCAACTGTTGTATCTGATGTGGGCGGCTCTGCAGAAGCGATTGATGAGGGAGTGACCGGTTATGCAATCCCAAAAGGAGATGTTGAGAAACTGCGTACGGTACTACAAGAATTGGTTGAAAATCACGAAAAACGGGAAGAGATGGGAAAGGCCGCCAGAAAGAGTTTCGAAAAGAACTACACATTTGAGCAGATGTATCATAAAACCGTTGCGACCTATAAAGATGTACTAACCTCCAAAAAGAAGTAAATGGATACTGAAGCCGAGAAAAAAATTTTAATTACCGGTATAAGTGGTTTTATTGGCTCGAATCTAAAAGAATATCTGAAGAAACGTCCGGGCATCAGGATTAATGGTTCTTCAAGAAATAAGGAGAGTATTCAGTATCTGAATAGTGAGATTCAGAATACATACTCAAATACGGAGATCACTGAAAAACCGGTGAGCTTTGATTCGTATGTACATCTCTCAGGAAAAGTGTATGACATACGGGATAAGAAGAACGAGAAGGATTATTTTGAGGCAAATTATGAAATGACCAAGAAGATGTTTGATCGTTTCATTGTTGATGAAAATGCACAGAATTTCGTTTTTTTAAGCACTATTCATGTTTTGACGGAGAATCCAAAAGTTGTATTGGATGAATCTTACACGCCAAAGCCCTTTACCCCCTATGGGAAGTCTAAATTTAAGGCTGAGAAATATATCCAAAATAATTGCCCGCCAGACAAGAATTACTATATCTTGCGTCCCAGCATGGTTCACGGGCCGGGTAATAAAGGCAATCTGAATCTTTTATATAAGCTGGTAAGCCTGGGGATTCCGTATCCTGTTGGTGCTTATGATAACAAGCGATCGTTCGTTTCTATCGAAAATTTATGCTTTATTATCAGTGAAATAATTCAGCGTGATATAAAACCGGGCTTATATCATATTGCGGATGATGAGCCAACGTCCACCCACGATTTAGTAAAATTAATTGCTGATGCCACCGGGAAAAAAGGAAAAATCTGGAATGTGAACCCGGCATTTTTAAAGGTTATTGCTAAAATCGGGAATAAAATTCCTATTGGTATCAATGAACACCGTCTTAGGAAGCTGACGGGTGATTTTATCGTATCCAACAAGAAAATTAAGGATGCTCTGGGTAAACCTTTGCCGGTAACTTCGGATGAAGGATTACATCGAACATTGAATTCACTTACGTTCACATAGGCATCAAAAAAATTAGAATTAAGAACTAGAACTATTCTATTAAAATATGCACATACAGGTAACGACATCCACATTTGGGAAAGCGGGCACAAAACCGATTGAATACCTGAAAAGTAAAGGTATTTCGTTTAAAACAAATCCTTACGGGAGGCGTCTTACTGAAGATGAGGCGATTGAGGTTATAGCTGGTGCAAAAGGACTCATTGCAGGAGTTGAACCTTTAACTGAACATGTGTTAAAGCAGTTGCCCGATCTAAAAGTAATTTCGAGATGCGGAACCGGGATGAATAATGTGGATTTAGAAGCTGCTAAAGAGCTTGGAATAGAAGTTTTCAATACTCCCACTATTCACGTAGATGGTGTGGCTGAACTTGCATTAACAGCTGCTCTTTCATCCCTTCGAAATGTCGTTAGAAACGATAAAACGGTCCGAACGGGTGAATGGAAGAAGACGATGGGCCGGTCGCTGTACGATAAAAAGATCGGTATCATTGGCTTTGGGAAAGTCGGAAGAAGATTTTGTGAGTTGCTGCTTCCCTTTACAAAGAATCTCTTTTTCTTCGACCCTTTTGTTGAGGAAAAAGGGGAGTATCAGTTTGGCGCCAAGCGACTTGACCTCAATAAGCTAATCGAAACTTCCGATGTTCTGTCTGTTCATGTTCCCTATACGGAGGAGAATCACCATCTGCTCAATTCTGAAAACCTGAAACTGGCAAAAGAGGATGTAACCATTATTAACACATCCAGGGGAGGCTTAATCAATGAAGATGATCTGTATGATTTTCTGAAGGAGCATCCGAAAGCTTCGGCTTACCTTGATGTTTTTGAAAATGAACCGTACGACGGTAATTTAGTATCGTTGGAAAACACTACATTTTCTCCTCATGTAGGAACGTCAACGCAAGAGACAAGAGAAGAGATGGAACTGGAAGCGAGTATTAACTTGGCAAAAGCACTAGGCTATGAGTAAATCACTAAATGTATTGGTGACCGGCGGAGCAGGATTTCTTGGAAGCCACATCAGCGATGAGTTATCAGAACGAGGACACAACGTAACCGTTACTGATCTTAAAAAATCTGAATGGATTCGCGATGACCAAAAGATGGTGGTTGGCGATATTACCGATAATAATTTTCTTGATGAAATTCTTGAAGGTCAGGATGTTATCTATCATTTAGCAGCACTTGCTGATTTGAATGAAGCAAAAACAAGACCGGTAGATACAGCCAAGATCAATGTTTTAGGTACAGTAAATCTCTTAGAGAGGGCTGTTTCTAAAGGTATAAAGCGATTCGTTTTTGCGAGCAGTGTATACGTTTACAGCCGTGAAGGCGGTTTTTACCGGTGCAGCAAACAAGCTTGCGAAAATTACATTGAGGAGTTCAATCACATGTACGGATTGGACTATACCATTCTTCGCTTTGGAAGTTTATACGGTCCGCGGGCGGATGAATCAAATGGTGTTTACAGGTTGCTTACCCAAGCTATGAACGATGGTAAAGTTACGCACCGGGGATCTCCCAAAGACAAGCGGGAATACATTCATGTTTTTGATGCTGCTAAACTTTCCGTTGATATTCTTGACGATCCATATGTAAATACTCATGTGGTGATCACAGGGAATGATGTGTTAAAGATCGAGGATCTGTTCTATATGTTCTCTGAAATTCTCGGAAAGGATATCGATCAAAAATATATAGAGGGGGAAGAGTGGGACGGCCACTACAGGGTAACTCCCTATACATTTACTCCGAAAACCGGTAAAAAATTAACCACGCCTTATTACGTGGATATGGGACAAGGTATTTTACAGGTGATTGAGGAAATTTATGAAAAGAAATAATTTCAAGAATTGAGTTCTCAACTTTTGTGTGGATTTTTAACGATTGAAAAATGATGTAACGTTTGATGCGATTTTCTTCAGCTTTCGTTTAATTCTGTTGTGAAGCCACATTTTCCTGTTTAGTTCAATCTTTTGAGACAGATTTTTATTCATCACCAGTAATGATTTCATAAATATGATGGTTACAGTCTCAATTGAAAGTCCCTCATAGTTGTGATCTAGTTTCTCATAATCGGGCTCTGAGAAGAGATCCATGTTATCCTCATTAAAATACTTTTGGACAACTCTCTTGTTTGATTCTGCGTAGTACTCCAGAAGATTTCCTCTCTCTTTATCAGTAAAAAAGTTATTGCTTCCCTTTGGCAGGTCAAGTTCTCGGAAAATCTCTCTCAGTACTTTTTTTTCACCTCTTTCCAAATGTCTGTTAACAATCCGGGCTACCTCTAAAACATCTCGGGAATATCCACGATTTTTAACTGTATCGTAGGTGTAATTTTGCAGATGATTACTACCAATGATGCTGCCGAATCCCCGGATTAAGCTACTTTTTTGTGGTAGATATTTTCTGTCGAAACTACGCACAATGATATTATCTTTGCCAAACTCATTCGCAAAAATGTCTATAAAGGAATCCCAGTGGTAGGCATGCAAATCTTCAATTTCACCCAGAAATTCCTGAAATGAAAACGAGGACAGGCTTTTGATTTTTTGTGTATACATCGATTCCAGGTATTTATCCTGTCTCCGAATATAGATGATTATTTTTATATCGAAATTGAAGGGAGCAAAAACATCATAAAGTGTTTGGGCGATTACCGGCGCATTACTGTAAGCTAGCATTTTGTGCCCGGAAAACTTTTCATTGCTGGTTACATAGGTATGCACATCATTCTTTTCGTATGCATCTATTCTTTCTTGGACCTCATTTTGAAAATTCTTTACCAGCTCTTCATCATACTCTTCCATAGCTCGCATGATTCTGGAGGTTTGAAAAAAACGCCCAAAATAGCAGATCCCCTCTTTTAACAACTCCTCACTCTCATGATTGAGTAAATTTTGAATTGTTGTTGAGCCCGCTTTATGGGTTCCAACGTGTATAAAAAGTTTTTTACTATTCACGATTTGTTGATTGGTCAGAGGTATTGATGATTGAATGATAAAGAAACAACTATATTCAGGTTCTGTTCCCGGTAAGTATTGTAATTCGGTTTCAGAGTTAGTATAGTTGGCTAGATTTGTACCACAGGATCTTGTAATACTATCAAATAAACGAAAACGTCACAAGAAATTAGTTGATCAATAACCAGAAGTTTATGAGTAGAATTGAAGCTGTAATTTTTGATTTTGACGGTGTGGTTTTGGATTCAGCAAATATCAAAACCGAAGCTTTTCTTCAAATGTTTGAGGGATATCCGCAGCATTTGGAAGCTATTAAGGATTATCACATTCAGCATCAGGGGATCACCCGTTATCAAAAGTTTGAATGGATCTACAAGCAACTCTTAAATAAACCTTATAACCAACAAGTAAAACAGAAACTGGGGAAAGAATTCTCATCGTTGGTCTTTCAAAAAATTATGGAGACTGAAGCCATTCCCGGCGCAATGGAATTCTTAAAAACACTTCAAGATCAAAATATACCGGCATTTATTTCATCAGGAACCCCGGATGAAGAATTGAACAAAATTGTGGATGAAAGAGGGTTGAGAAAATATTTTAAGGCGGTGTATGGGTCAAATATTTCTAAAGAGGAAGCGATTGAAACAATCTCGAATGATGAAGAGATTGCATACTCAAACCTACTGTTCATTGGCGATGCAGTTACCGATTACAACGCGGCCACCGCTAAAGATGTACCTTTTGTTGCCGTTTATTCAGATGAGATGGAAGATTTCTGGGAAAAACGAAATATCAAACCGGTTAATAATCTTATGGAAATTGTTGAGAGCAGAGATGAATTTGTGCTGGTTTCGTAAATCCCGAGTGAATTTTAATAATGATGTGAATGAGTGATGGCTCAAAAAAGTATTTATAAATCTGCATTCAATACGTTAAAAAATGCCGAACAATCGGCGGCTTCTCTAACCGAAAAAATTATTGATCAAACAAAAAAAACAATTGCTGAAAAGGGACGATGTGTATGGGCAGTATCCGGAGGAAGCAGCATTTTAAAAATCTATGATACCTTGTCAGATCACAAAGATTTCTTTAATGAGTTTGGCAAATTCATAACCGTTACCTGGGTGGATGAACGAGTTGTTCCTCATACGCATCAAAAAAGTAATTTTGGGAGTGCTAAGAGTTATTTTTGGGATAGAATCGAAAATATTCAATTGATCCCGGTTCCATTTGAAAAAAATGCGGACCAAAGTGCGACTACATTCTCATCAATATTGAAAAAGGAAGGAATAGGTCGTGGAGATATTGATGTGATGATTTTAGGAATGGGAAGTGACGGACACACAGCATCGCTTTTTCCAAACAATGAGATGGTAAATGAAAAAAACAAGAATGTGGTGCCCGTTTCAGATCCGTCGGTAGAGGTGGAAAGAGTTTCGATGACCTATCCATTGATCAATTCATCAAAGCAAATTTATCTCTATTTCTATGGAGAGGAGAAAGGCGAAACAATCCGTCGTGCAATTCAATCAGGAGATATAAATCAATATCCAATTTTAGGAATTGATTGGAATAAAACGCAGGTTTATACGGATCAAGCTCTGTAAAGTATATGGCTAAACTGACGGTTGAAATTATAGCATGTCCGATCTATTCATATAAGTTGAGAGCAGAAGGAATTCAGGACTATCATGAGAAAGCTCTGGAACAGGCAAGAGATCTTTACCTGAAACTTTACGAAAATGCCTATCAACAACTAATGGGGAACAATTTTAACCCATTATGGACACCAGATACCAAGGCAGAAAATGACCTGGATTTTAAGGATGATTTTGGGAGAGTTACCTATTTCTATTTCAACATCTCTCTGTTGAAAAAACTCTTGAAATTGTATGAAATTGAAATTGTGGATCGGACCCAATCTAAGTTTGAAGACCAACATTTTTTATACTCTTTTTTTGAAGAAGAGGGGATACCATTTAAGGTTCCAAATAAAAGTGCAAAGCGATTTGCCAAGCATAAAGTCAGGCAGTTTGTAGTTGAAGGAATCAGAAACCTTCCAAGAACCGCAAGTTCAACGGTTGATAACCTAAAAGAGAAATTATCTACCTGGGAGGAGGATCTGAATGTCAGCCCGGCCGGAAAAGTCGATTATCTATATCTCCATTCATTCAAGGGGATGAGTTTGAAGAATTACCTGAACTGGCGCTACGGTGAAATCATCCCATCACTTGAAAAAAAAGGGTATCAGATTATTGTTCTTTCCACTATCGATTTTGATGGGGCTAATTCAATCGACTATCCGTTTTTTAATGTGAATCGACTTGTATCGAAATCTGAAATCCGAAAAGCTTTTATTCAATCGTTTCTGTACAAGACCAGGGTGAATTTTTATACGGCAAAGGAATGGGCAAAGTCATCAACAGGTACGGAAGAGAGATATTTCCTGGCTAATCTTCCGGCGGATTTCTTTTACGCCTTCAGAGAATTAACCGGATTGGATAAACTTTTTAAAGAAATCGGACCGGGTTTGCTTCTGATTAAAGGACCTGTAAATAATAAGGGAGCATCGTCTCTATTTTTTACGGCGAGGAGGAATGGGGTTAGGGTAATGGTGATATCACCCCGAATTCTCACATCCACACGGTTCAGTAACCAGTTTATTAAAACACATTTTAAAGAGGGATACCCGGACATTTACCCTCATTCCATTGCGGTAGATGATCAAGTTAGTTTTGAGACAATTGAGAATCAGACCGATCAGATAGAATTGTACCGTGTGCGACAAGAGAAGGATATTGTTGAGAATACCAATGCTGAAGTTGATTTTAAGCCGTTCCGCATCACACTTGTTTTGCAGAAGAGAAAAGAGATTAAGGAAATGGCGGAATATGTTATTGAAGGTTTGAAAGGGTTGAGAAATGTGATCGTACAGTTTAAAGAGCATCCGTCGTTTCCGATTCCGAACAATCTATTAGACAAATATAAGGAGGTCGATTATGTACAAATTCTTCCTTCTGATATTACATTAGAACAGACGGTTGAAAAATCTGATCTGTGTGTAACATCATACTCATCCGCAGCGCTTGAATTTGTAAAGAGTGGAAAACCGGTGATATGGTTAGAAAATGTAACCAGCAATAGCATATTTTTTGCCGATCTATACAGGAAGTTGGGGCTGCGTGCAAAGAGTAGTGAAGAATTAAAGGAATCAATCAAGAACTTGACAGCCGACCCTGTCCATTATTATAAAGAAAGGGATAGACAGTATGAACAGATCAAAAAATTACTATTTATTTCTGAGAATGAACATGTCCACTCACTTTCTGAAATTGTTGATAAGGAGTTTGAGAAGGTTTAAAAACTGATTAAATATTCTCAGTATTTGTTTAGATTCAACCGGTCTATTGATTTTAATATTATCGTTTTAACTTTAGAGTAAAGATCAAAAAAATTCA
>CAYRDO010000065.1:0-19293 GCA_964422985.1 uncultured Rhodohalobacter sp.
TGTTCCCGGAGTTGATTCAGGTACTGTATTACCGGTTATTTTGTTCGTTCATGGATTTAAAGGTTTTAAGGACTGGGGCGCTTTCCCCGATCTTTATGAAGAACTCACACGAGCCGGTTTTGCCGTGGTGGCTTTTAATTTGTCACTCAACGGGGTCGGTTCAAGTATGACCGAATTTGACGAGCCGGAACTCTTTCGAAGGCAGACGTTTACACAGGATTTAGAGGATATCGGTTCTGTAATTGAAGCGATCAAAAATAAACAGATTGAAAGCCATAAAGCCGTCTTAGATACCGATCGAATTGGAATTTTGGGACACTCCAGAGGCGGTCATACCGCGATAGCCGCCGCTGCAGAATATTCGGAGATTCAGGTATTGGTAACATGGTCGGCCGTGGCGGATTACAACAAACGCTGGTCAGATCAGATGATTAAAGACTGGAATTCAAATGGTTTCACAGAGATCAAAAATTCGCGAACCGGCCAGGTTTTGCCACTTGATAAGGTTGTGTATGATGATGCAAAACAGAATGCAGATCGCGTGATCGCCATCAACCGGGTAAAAGAATTGCACATTCCATCGATGTTTATAGCCGGCAAGAACGATGAGACGGTGCCGTTCAGTGAATCAGAAAAATTATTTAGGGCTTCACCTGCTTCAGATAAAGAAATTCGCCTCATTGAGAATGCCGGACATACCTTTGAGATATCTCATCCGTTTACTGATGAAGAGTACCCACCGGAATTTGCTGAAGCATTAGATTTAACGGAGGGCTGGTTTCACGATTATTTAAAGTAAATATAGATGATGGTTCTCAGAACAGCCGGTAAGACCGCTTATCAAAAAACAATCAAGAGAGTTCTTTCCTTTCTATTTCTGGTAGGGTTTTTAAGTGTATTTGCCAATTTCTCCTTCGCTCAAACCAAAGTTTTAATTAAAGATGCATTTTTTGAAATTGATGCAAAACGGGCCATCGATTCACTTTATAATCGAAATCCGGAAGCCGCAGATGAGCTTTTAGAGCCGTGGCGAGAGAAATATCCCGACCATCCCTTGTGGCTTCTTTGGGAGGGCATGGAAGTCTGGTGGGAAGTACTGGAAGATTTAGATGATCACTCACTGGATCGCGAATTCATTGCCAGAATGCAACAGGCCGATTATGAAGCAGGGAAAATATTACGATCCCAACCGGGTCACCCGGATGCCTTAATAATCCGATCCGTTGCAAATGGATATATCGCGCGAGTGCACGCCAATCGGGAGGAGTGGATGACCAGCATGCAGTTTGGCAAGAATGCGTATCAAGCCCACCAGGAATTATTGCGAGTGGCTCCGGATCTGTCAGACAATCATTTTGCTGAAGGCATGAAACTCTATTATGCTGCTTATGTGCCTGAAGAGTATCCCGTTGTGAAAGCTGTTTCGTGGTTTTTTCCTGAAGGCGACAAAGAAAGGGGACTTGAAGAGTTGCGATATGCATCAAAACATGGAGTTTTTGCGAGACCGGAATCCCAATATTTTTTAGCCAGTATTTTACATCATTACGAAGGGGAGCACGATCAAGCCAAGCAGATCTTCAAAAATTTAGTAGAAGCCTACCCCGATAATGGTTATTACCGGTGCGAATACCTTCAAATACTTTCAGAGCTTGACGAGTATGATGAAATACTGACGTTTAGTGATGCAACCCTGCAATACTGGGAATCAAAAGAGGGAGAGATAGATCCCGTTCTTAAATCTGAACTGAAATTTTGGATGGGCAGGGCATTTTATTACAACGGAAATTTCGTAGCGGCAGAACCTCATCTTATTGAGTCTGTAGAGATCGGAGATGATCTTGTGAATAAAGATGACCGTGAGGTGTACGTACTGGCCGCTTATTTTGCGGGGCGTACGTATGATATTCTCGAACAAAAAAAGGAAGCGAAGAAATATTATGAGATTGCAGCAGATCAAAATATCCTGCCGGAAGCCCGTAAAAGATCACGGGAAAAATTGGAAAATCTATAGTTTATAATTCAAACGTCTTTCGAACCGTTTCATCTACTTTTTTTGTACCGGGTACGAATGTTCTTTCCGCAAAGCGAACCTTTCTGTTTTGATCTACAATCACAACTGTTGATGAGCGTGTGCCGTAATTATCCGTTTCAATAAAGATCGATGAGACCGCTTTCTCCACATCTTTGGGTAATCCTGTATATGGCAGCTTTTCTATGGGATATCGTTGATCATTCAAAAGTAATTTAAAAAGTTGTTCTTCGTTGGGTTCACCCTCATTCAGAATCTTCTCAAAAGCCCGTGATGAATCCACTGTTTTTGGCCAGGGAGTATTCAGAAAAGCATTACTCAACGCATGATTGCCAGGTTGTACTTTGAAAATGCCCTCCTTTTTATTGGACAAGTAAAAAAGATTGTCAAATGTACCGGCGATCAGGTTAAAGCCATTGAAATTATCTCCATTACGTTGCAATTCCGCCAGATATTCCCGAGGATTACCTTTGGACAGAAGAAAATCTTTCACAATTATGCCTCGGCTTGTTGTATCTTCTTTGATGTCATCCATTTGGCGGTGGTTGGTTAGCGCAGCGAAACGACCTTTTTCGGAAATACCAAGCCACGTTCCGCCTGCTTTTTTATCTTTCCCGGCAAGAATTTTCGGGGAAGTTTGCCATACGTGTGCTTTTTCTGTGGGGCGAGTGTAAGATTCGTCCCGGTTGGCTGCCAGTACAAATGGATAGTCGTTATGTTGTTTGTAAGAAAATACGATTAGGCACATAATTTTAGCTTTGTTCAGCAAAACATAAATATGAAACAATATCATTTCATTTTCGCTGTAAATTTAAATATCTAATACCTGTAATCTAAAACAGTTGGACTCTCAATTTTGAACTCCGGAAGCGATACTGCAAAGCAAGACATAGTGTTGGTTATAGCCGGATTGGTAGCTCTGCTTCTCTTTTTTTGGCTCTATTCTGATTTTCACCCTCTGCCGGCTGCTGATAACAGCTTAGGAAAAACAGCAGCACAGGAAAATGCTTCACGAGTTGCACGCGAGTTCGGTTTTGAATTTGAGGTTGAGCCTTATACCCGGTTTCAAACAGATACATCCTTACTGGATTCGCTCCAAAAGCAGACAAAGTTTAAGGAATTTTACGCCGATACGGCCAATCGGAAATTATTCCCGGCCTTTTATTGGCAAACCAATATAAAAATGGGGAGTGCTGAAGACTCTGAGGGATCATTTTTTAGTGAGGAATCACCAACTACAATTGAAGTAAGATTTTCAGAGTCGGGAAAATTAATTGCGTTTCGAAATAGTGAGAGCTTTCTTCCACAGCCCGAACTCAGGGCAGAAGTATTGAATTATGGGATGCAAAGTGATTCACTACAGCTCTATTCCTTTCCGAATGACAGTGCTTTAACGGAGTCGCTGGAATTTCGCTTTAATGGCAGTGCAGCAAATCAACAGAGAAATAATAGGTTAGAGCCGGAAGAAGTCAATTATTTAGGTGCTTCTGTGGCTCAACGCATGGCTGAATATTACCTGATGAAATCGGGGTGGCCGGCAAAAGACTTTACAGTTATTTCCACAGAAAGAGTATCGATTGAAAATACCGAGGGAGCCCTCGTGAGGTTTGAAAATTCCGTTTCTGATGTACGACAATCCATACAACTGGATGTGCGAATCTTACCCGCAGGGGGACTGGTTTCGATGGAGTACTCGCATCCCAGTGTGGATGACCCGGATGATCTGTTTTCAGCAATAAAAGTGGGCGTTCGTGCTATTGTTTTATTAATTGGTGCGTTTTGGATTATCGTTTTGCTCTTTATCCGGTTTAGATTACGCCTGGTTGATATCAAAGCGGCAACATTGGTGGCTGTACTTGCGGGAATGATCTTTCCTCTCGTATTAACACTAGAGAATGTTTATTCACATTTAAGTTCATTCGGTTCGATAGAAACGCAGTTTGTGCTCATGCAGCTTATCGTGATAGGTTTTTCTGCGGCCTTTGCCACGCTCGGCTTTTTTGCGGTAACAGCTATTTCAGATTCTATAACAAGGCAATATTGGTCCGAAAAACTCCGGACGGTCGATCTGCTTCGGGTAGGATATTTCAATAATATTCCTGTAGGGCTTGCAATTATTCGTGGCATCTCTTTTGGATTTTTACTGGCATTGGCCTGGTGTTTAATCCTGTTTTTTATACCGAATTCCTACATTACGCTTGAACCTGCCTTAGAGGCAAATAGTACATTTTTACCCTATTTATCAGAAATTCTGGGCAACTTTGCATTCTATTTTCTGATCGCCCAGGTTATCTTTTTGATATTTACGGGACTCCTGCGATCGCGATATAAATCGAATGTTGCCGCGGTTGTTGTTCCAACACTTCTGTTTATAGTTGTCTATCCATTTCCTTTTGAGACCGGATCATTCGCTACCGAACTGGCAACCGCCGGGATTATCGGTTTAAGTCTGGGAATTATCTATTTGAAAGAGGATTTTCTCACAACCTTTATCTCTATTTTTGTTTTCGTGTCGATGCTCTCTACAGCAAGTGGATGGCTGCTAGACAATTCACCGGATGCCAGTATTTTTTACTCCTTCCAGTTTTTGTTGATCGTAGGGTTTATAGCCGGCGGATACAACATTTATAGAGGACGATCGGTTCGGGAATTGCCAAAGTTCGTTCCGGAATATATTGAAGAGCTCGCGCAGGAGGATCGAATCCGACAGGAGTTAAAAATAGCGAGAAAAGTTCAGCAATCGTTCCTCCCAATTTCAACTCCCGCCGTTGAAGGATATGATATTGCAGCGATCTGTAAGCCCGCTTACGAAACCGGTGGCGATTATTACGATTTTATTTCACTTCAAAATGACAGGCTTGCCGTCACCATCGGTGATGTAAGTGGAAAAGGCATCCAGGCCGCATTTTATATGACCTTCACTAAAGGTGTGCTTCACGCTCTCTGCAGCGATTACAGATCCACGATTGATATCCTTGCGAAAACAAATACCATGTTTCGGAACAATGCCAATAAAGGAACGTTCATCTCTTTGATATTTGGTATTTTAGACCTTCATAAAAGTCAGTTTCAATTCTCACGTGCGGGTCATAACCCGGTTTTATATTACAAGAATCGTGAGAACAAACTTTACGAATTCCAACCGGAGGGAATTGCAATTGGGATGGCCTCAGAAGATCTGTTTCGAAAGAATATTTCTGAAGAAATTATTGGCCTCGAAAAAGATGATATCCTGATTTTATTTACCGATGGTGTTGTTGAATCCATCAGCAAAACCAATAAGCTGTATGGGGATCAAAGGCTGCAAGATCTTATCAAGCGCAATTACAAATTATCCTCAAAAGAGTTGCTTCGGAAGCTCGAGGAGGATCTCGAAAAATTTGGAGAGAAATCAGCTCAACACGATGATTTAACAATGATCGTTATCAAAAAGAAATAAGAAAGTCAGAAATCTTCGTTATTATTGAGATATGAAAAAATGTTCAAAATATATCTTCATTTTTTTGCTAATGCTGCTTCCGTTTGTGGCCTCTGCTCAAGATCAAACTGTTAAACCTATTTCTTTGCAGCAAGCATTGGAATTGGCCCCGAAAGAGGGTAAAAAGATTTTGGTTGATGTATTTGCGACCTGGTGTCCCTATTGCCAGCGAATGCATTCGGAGGTGTATCCATCTGAAGGTGTTCAAAAAGCCATATCCGACTATTTTCTATGGGTAAAGATTGATGTTGAATCGGATAGAATGGTGAATTACCATGGGGAGGAGATGACGGAGGCCGAATTTGCCTCTGCCCTTGAAAATCAAAATGTTCCAACAGCTTATTTTTTGAATGAAGAAGGAGCTATTCTTGGCAAACAACCGGGCTACCTGGAAGAAGAAGTATTTGTAAATCTCCTGAATTTCGTTGGCAGCGATGCTTATCTGGATCAATCATTCCAGGAATACAAGGGCAAATAACAACCTGACCGTTGGAATAAAATAAAACAGACTGATTTTAAATTAATTTTTCGACATGTCCCGGAGCCAATCCGTTGAAGATTATCTGAAAACCATTTACAAACTTGAGAGTGAAACACCGCCGGATAAAGGAGTTTCTACGTCTCGTCTGGCCGATGAGATGGGTGTGGCTAATGCTTCTGTAACAAATATGCTCAAGCGTCTTTCTGATATGAAGATGGTGAAGTATGAGTCTTATTATGGATCTCGTCTTACAGAAGCCGGTCAAAAAATAGCTTTGGAAATTATTCGTCACCACCGTCTTTTGGAACTTTATCTGAAGGAGATTCTGGGCTATTCCTGGGATGAAGTTCACGATGAAGCTGAAAAGCTGGAACATCACATTTCGGAACAGTTTGAAGATAAAATTGCCGAACTTCTGAACCATCCTACAGAAGATCCGCATGGCGACCCTATTCCTACAAAAGACGGGAAAATGCCTAAGGTTAAATTGAAAGCACTTCATTCTGTTCCGTTTAAAACACCTTTCATCGTTCGAAGGGTTAAAAATCAAAGTCCGGAGCTGCTTCGATATCTCGAGAAACAAGGCCTGATTCCCGGTGTGAAAGTAGAGGTTTTACAGAAAGAGCCGTTTGACGGTCCCGTAAAACTAAGAGTCGAAAATCAAACGGTTACAATCGCGAACAATATCGCTGAAGACATTTTTGTAGTCGAGCCTGATGCGATTTAATTCGCGTGGTCCATCGGGTTTGGATAGTTAAACTTGTATAGAAGATCCCGTTTCAATTTTTCATTTGAGACAATCCTGTAATTCTTGTCTTCGTCTTTTTTGAAAGTAGGAGGAGGGAGGTCAAAATGTTTGGCCGCGCATACGTAGAACTCTTTCCGCGGTGGATGCCCATCCGAGACTACATTGTAAATCTCATTTCGTTTCTTCTGATTGATAACCTCTTCAATTACATTCACGCAATCCAACTGGTGTACGAGGTTGACCGGCTTTAAACCTTCATCGAGATCTTTTTTCCCGCTCAAATATTTAACAGGATGTCGATCATATCCATAGAGCCCCCCAAACCGAAGTATGGTATAGTCAATTCCTGAGTTTTTCAGAATCTCCTCGGCCTTTAAAATGGCTTCTCCGCTGGTTCTTGCCGCTTGGCCTTGTTGAGCCTCTTCTTCGGTAGTCAAACCGCCAAACTTTGGATATACAGAGGTTGAGCTGGCAAAAATGATCCACGATATATCGTGTTCCTTAGCTTTGGCAATTACTTTTTCAACATTCGCAGGGAATTCATCCTCCACATCAGGATTTCTCCGGCCGGGCGGAATGTTTAAAAACAGAATATCGGAATCCCAGAAGCTCTCTGTTTTTTCATCCGTAAGTGAATTGGGAAGTTCAAGCAGGTATGCATCAATTCCACTTTGTTGAAGGAGATTAAGCTTTTTGGGAGTTGTTGTAGAACCTTTAACCGTGTGCTTAAGGGATCGCAACCGTTCGGCAAGTGGGAAACCGAGCCAACCGCATCCTAAAACTGAAATGATCATAAATATTTTCTTTGTTTATCCGGCAGGAAAGTAAGAACAACTGGCACCAAAATAAACGTGGTTTTCTGAATTCAGTGGCCAAATTTTGTTCGTGTTGGCACACAGATTTTCAGTAGTTTAGTCATCAATTAATGTAAGCTCTAAATTCCATCTGAAGATGGTTGATTTGATCGAAATTTTATTGAAATGAGAGACAAGAATATTGCAATAATCGGTGCAGGAATTACAGGGTTAACAACAGCCCTGGAACTTAAAAAGTGGGGAGCTGAGGTCGATCTTTTCGAACAGCATGGGTATGCCGGCGGATCTATAAAATCAATTCGAGAGAAAGGATGGCTACTGGAATACGGTCCGAACACACTGTTGGTAAAAGATCGAAAAGTTGCCGATTTCCTCGCACATTTAGAGCTTTGGGAAGACAGAATGATTGCAAATGAAGAGAGTTCTAATCGGTTTATCGTTAAAAATGGACAACTTATAAAACTTCCTACCTCAATTCTTGAGGCTCTTACAACTCCTCTTTTTTCAGCCTCCGGAAAGCTATCAGTACTTAAGGAACCGTTCATTCCAAAGGCAAATAATCATGACGAAACCGTTGCCCAATTTGTTGAGCGGAGAATTGGAAAAGAGATGTTGGATTATGCACTCAATCCATTTATAGCCGGAATCTATGCAAACCGGCCTGAAAAACTCTCACTTCGCCACACATTTCCCCGGATGCATGAACTGGAACAGAATTACGGCTCATTGATTTGGGGCTCGTTTGCAGGAAAAAATGACAACAACGACCGCATCCAGCGGGAACTGATTTCATTCGAAAACGGACTGCATCAAATTGTGGATTCAATGACCAATCAATTGGATGAAATCTATTTTAATCATGAGATTTCCAAAATTCATAAATCAGAAGATGGATGGTTTTTGAAAAGTAAATTTGGCGAAAAGGGACCTTATCAAAAAGTTATAGTGAATATTCCATTGTATAAATGGAGCGAAAAATTGTTGCCGATTCAACCCGGAGAGCTTGAGATCATTCAAAACGTGGAGTATCCTCCGCTCTCTGTCTTTCATCTTGGGTTTAAAAAAGACGACGTTCAACATCCTCTGGATGGTTTTGGCTTTTTAGTCCCTGAAAAGGAACAGAGGAATATACTTGGAGCGCTATTTTCATCAACCTTATTTCCGGGAAGAGCACCTGCTGATTCACATCTGCTGACGGTATTTGTTGGAGGGGGGAGACAGCCTGAATTGGCTCAAAAAGATAGCACGGATTTAGTGAAAATAGTTTTGGATGATTTGAAAGATCTAATTGGCATAAGCGCAGAACCAACCTTCAAAGAACATGTTTTTTGGCCCAGTTCCATACCCGCCTATCATGTTGGGTACGATAAGGTTTTGGGTGTTTTTGATTCGATCGAAACCAGGTATCCGGGCTTACACCTGGCCGGTAATTTCAGAAATGGAGTTTCGGTACCGGACTGTATCAAAAATGGAATTCGTCTGGCTGAGGAAATTGCAGGTTAATCTAATTCCGGTTTTGATGAAAATGCCTCTAACACCAGCTGCAGCATATTCTTTCCGAGAAAAGTGAGACGCTCATGACGGCTTAAAGAGAGGAATTTCAGAAGTAATCGAAGATCTTTCATAAGTGGCGGGGGATTAGTGACAAGCGTTTCATTTTCAATCACAAAATCCCAGTCAATTGGTTGTTTAAATTCTACGCCTCGCTTTTCCATCGACATTTTGTAGATGTTTGCAATCAGGCCATAACCAATCGTGGAGGGATGGAGACCATCAAGGCTAAATATTCCGCCACGATCGATTTTCCCGGTTTCTTCATCCAACCGCAGATAATCTGTGGATATGCGGATATTTTCCAGATCCTCAACCAGGTAACTTGTCTTCTCATTTCTCTGAAGAGCTCGTACGAATCCCGGCGGGAAGGGGCTTACGTTCTCCTTCCCGAGACGTCTTCTGGCCGCTGCACGAACATATTTGTGGACCGGAACTACACAAAAATCAAACTCATCAGCCAATTTGTGAATACAGGAGTTATACTGATCCACCAAAATATCCAACTCGATGGCATCATCACGGGTTAAGTGCGGATGTTTTTCAGGATCGAAATCTTCATCCCAAATCCAGAAACGCGAGTAATAATCGAAATACCCGGTTCGTGGTTTTTCCTTGTCATCATTTACACCGCGAATGGCCGGCGGAATCGTGACATAAGGTATGGTTGGGACGAATACATTTTTAATATTGAGATCTGCAATTCTCTCATACAACGCTCTCATTTCTAACCTAAAGTGCTCCGGGCGAAAGACGGTGCAGTTTCGTTCAGCATATCGGGCATTCAGATCAGACTTCTCAGAATAGTCGATATTCAGATTCGTGATCGCTCCGACGCAGTTATTATGTCCGATACATACGATGAGGTTTTCAATGCCTCCGTCTTCACTCAAAAGTTCGATATTATCCACCATGGAGTTAGTTTCAAACTTTTTACTAAATGACGGATTTAAAACCATCCGCGCAGTAATGTACATTGCATGATCGGGAAGTACGTTGAAAACCGAGTATTCAGGCTTATTTTCTGTGATATATTTACGGCAATACTCCTCATTCATTAGCATTGTATCACTAATGGTAAATCCCCAGATTGCCTGGTTATGAAATGGTGTATCCTGCTCAACTTTTAGCGATTTTAGATGTCCTTCCCAATACGATTTAATCCGGCGCAGCGTGCGATAGATTTCGGTGCCGGCACTGAATGAATTGGTAAGCGTAAAACCGTCTTCATACTTTTCAGCCAGTCCGCGGATAAGTACCTCGAGATTAATAGGAATTCCTGCCTGTGCAGAGAATGAAGGCCGATCAAAAGTTGCAGATGGATCGAGAGCTCTGACAAGAATTGCCGGGAAACTCAGGTCCGTTCTGTAAATACCGCCGTTTTTAAATCCTTGCGCCATGCTATCTCCCATGGCAACAAGTTTATGTTTGTATGATCTTCTGCTGAGAAACAAGTGTTGAAATCCTTACTTTAAACCTTCACAAATTCTGATCAGCATAAATGAATAAGAATATGTCATCAAAAACAAACTCTCTGGACAAATTTCGTGAAAATCGAGAGTTGATGAATGAAAAAATTATGGATCTGGACCATTTGGGAATCAAACGGTTCTTTAATCTGGATCATAACACCTATCAAGATGGTGCCCTCCCAGCACAGACAAAAGAGTTACTTGGCCTGGTGGCGTCTGCAGTTCTAAGATGTAACGACTGTATCGACTATCATCTCGAGCAGTGCGCCAAAACCGGATCAACCAAAGAAGAGATTATTGATGCTCTGAATGTGGCGTTAGTCGTTGGTGGCAGTATCGTAATTCCGCATCTTCGTCATTCGGTTTCTACAATAGAATCGCTTGAGCAGGAGGGACTCCTTTGAGATTTACTAGGTCTCACCTTTTTTTTCTCATTCTCTTTTTCATTGGAGCATCGCCACTTTCTGCACAAATTATCCCTCCGGATACGGGTGAAAGCAAAGAACCCGATATTCGTGTGGGCAGCGAATATTCATTGGTTCCAATTATAGGGTATACATCAGATTTAGGATTATTTGGAGGGGGGCTCGTTCAGCGAATTGGGTATGGAGCGAATGTTCGACCTTTTTTAAGCAACCTCACGGCAGATTTTACATTTTCAACCAAAGGGAATCTCACTTTTGATGTAGAATATGAGCGAACCCGGACATTTGGAACCGATATCCGAAGTCTGATTGAATTTACTGCAGAGAGAATTCGCCAGGGATATTATTTCGGAATCGGCAACGATACTGAATTTTCTGAACAACAGTTTGATAATGAATTTTTCTTTTTTGAGAACCGGGAATTGGCCATTTACTATCAGGCCCGTAAGCAGATCGCCTCATTTGGAGAGTTCGGACAATTTGATCTGACCGGCTCGGTTGATTTCTCTTACTTGAACAGCTTGACGAGAAGCGACAATTCAAGATTTGCAGAAGACATGCCGCTTGGAGTAGGCAAAAGCTGGTCGAACAAAGTAGGTGCAGGGTTTATTGCAGATAGTCGGGATAGTGAATTTTCGCCCACCCAGGGAATTCGATATGAAGTTTCATACGAGGTCAGTTCTACCATTTTTGGGAGCGATTATACCTACTCCGATTTAAAACTTGATTTCCGCCATTACCTGAAGCTTTTTGATGGAGCTGTTCTTGCCAATAAATTGAATATTGAATCGATCCAGGGGGATGCGCCTTTTTGGGATCTTTCGATTATTGGCGGAAATAAAGGGTTACGTGGGTATCATTTAGATCGGTTTCGGGGAAATCAATCGGTGATGCATCTGTTGGAATTGCGAACCTGGCTATTTAGAGTATTAAATGATGAGATTCGGGTCGGAAGTCAACTTTTTTGGGATGCAGGAAGGGTGTTTTCTGATTTGGATTCCAACGAACTGTTCAGTGAATGGAAACATTCTTACGGCGGCGGATTAATCTTTACACTTTTTAGCCCTGACTTGATGCTTCGTGCCGATGTGGGTTTTTCTGATGAAGCATTCAGATTCTATTTTGGAACCGGTTATGTATTTTAAAAACATCACAAATAGGTAATGAGTACAACCAAAACAGCACTTTTTACAGCTAACGAAGATGTGGCAACATCATTTCTAAAAGCAATTGATGAATCCAAAAGTTGGCAATTATTACATTTGCCACTCGAAAATTACTCCTACTCTATAAATAAGGAAGAAGAGGAGCTTGCCTTGCAAAAGCTGGATTCATTCTCATTTATTATCCACGGAAATTTGAGAAACGCCCGCTATTTTATTCAGTGGGTTGAGGAGAGCGGGACACTTGAACAGGTTCAGAATATAGTTCATCTGGTCACAAATCAGACCATGGTCGATTTTCTTGCCGAGTTTGAGATCCCGGCGGTGATGCCTAGAGAAGAGGCTCGCCCCATTGATATCATTGAGTTTATGCTGCGCATTTCGCGGGAGGGAACCGTTCTCTATCCCACAACCGATCAAAGAGATGAAGAGGTGCCGGGACTGCTGCAGGAATTGGAAATGCCGGTTGTAGAATTCCAGGTTTGTAAGGAGGAAACATTGGCATCTGAATCCCTGGAGGATTTCAGAGAACAAGTGTCTGATTCTTCATTCGAATCCGTGATTTTTCACAGCCGTTCGTCTGTCACCAGAATCCAAACAGCATTTCCCGATCTGGATTTTTCGGAAGTTGAGTGCATTTCATCCGGGCAGGCAGTTACTCAAAAACTCCAGGAATCCGGGATTGAGGCAGATGTAGAAGCCAGAGGATCCTGGAGATCTCTTCTGAGCACGCTGAACGAATAGTTTTAAAGTTGAAAAAATAGCTTTGATTCGACACACTTATTCTATATGTTTATTTTATAAACATGTTTATAATTAAGTCAAGGTAAGATGAATCAAGAAAAATTCAGCGAAAAAGAAGCTCTCAGTGTTATTGAAGAGATGGTGAATTCAAGCCGCCATAAACTAAAAGATGAAGCCAGTTATTTTTTGTTGTGGGGGTGGATGGTATTCGCAGCAGCAATTGTGCATTTCATACTGTTACTTTTTGGCAATGTAAATGGTTGGATTGTCTGGCCTGTTTCCATGGGACTGGCATTGGTAATGTATGGGTTGATGATCCGAAATAAGAAATCGAAAAAAGGTTCCGTAACCTATGTTAATCGGATTAATCGTTATCTGTGGCTGGGATTCTTTGGGCCGTTGCTAATCACACTTTTGATTGGGGGTGTTTATGGCTGGCCGGCAACATACCCGTTTTTTATGGCTATTTACGGTTGGTCAGCTATCGTTTCAGGAGGGCTGCTAAAATTTGCACCACTGGTTTGGGGCGGTATTGCTGCATACGTGTTAGGCGTAACCACCATTTTTGTACCTGATGCTTACATTCTGATTATGCTGGCTATTGCCGTTCTGTTTGGATTCATTATTCCCGGCCACGCATTAAGACGTTCGGAATCATGAAAGATCTGGATCCTTTACTGCATTCCAGGCTTCGTCTGGCCATCATGTCTTTGTTGATCACAAATGAGGAGGTGACCTTTCCGTATGTAGTTGAGAAGACGGAAGCGAGCCGCGGTAATGTGAGTGTACAGATCACCAATCTTGAAGAGGCGGGGTACCTCGATGTGACTAAATCTTTTGAGGATAAAAAACCCAAGACCACACTCACAATCACAAAAAAAGGAGAGGATGCAATGAAGAACTATACGGCTGCTTTGAAAGAGTATTTGAATTTATAAATATAATCATCAAAAATAATGGGATGAGTGTTTATGAATAATCCTGGGATGTACGCTCTCTTACTCGTCTGATGACTCAATCTCCCCAAAATCTATGAACTACTTCTATCACGATATTATCGGTTTGATTCATTTGGTTACAGCGATCATTGCTATGATTACAGGCAGCATGATTCTGCTGATGAAGAAGGGAACGTTGAATCATAAAAGAGTCGGTTACATCTATGTTGGTGCCATGTTGGGATTATTAATCACTGCATTTATGATCTATCGACTGTGGGGTGGATGGGGTTTGTTTCACTATGCAGCAGTGATAAGTTCGGTCACTCTTTTGGGAGGCTTTCTTCCAATTATTTTTCAATATCCCAAAAACAACTATATCATCTTACATTTCAGTTTTATGTACTGGTCGGTAATGGGGCTTTACGGAGCGTTTTTCTCTGAGATTATGACACGAGTGCCAAATTGGCTCTATGGAGATACCGGGCCAAGTACGATGTTTTTCAACTTTCTGGGTATTACTATTGCGCTAGTAATCACAATTGGCGCAATCTATTTCTACAGGAATAAAGAGAGATGGGAATCTGAGTTTTCTTAAATACTTGAATATCAATGATTTACTCTTGGAGGTATATTACAATACTGTCGATTTCTACGGGGGTTAGGGGTATTTCTCCCATATTGATATCCGAGAATTGCTCATCAGGTTCATTGAGGAACGACTTTAGCAGGGCAGGGGTCCATTCCCTATCGCTATTCTCCAAACTGAATGAATAATTGTAGTCCGGCAATTCACCTACTTGTCTGTCGAATAAGTTATTTAAATGAGGGCCAATCCCGTTGGTATTTGATGTGGAATGACAGGAGTTACAGTTTTGGGCGAAAATATCACCGGCGGTAATTTTATCTGATTTTTCGATAGCTCCGGAACTATCTTTGAGAAGTTCATCAAAACGATCGAGTTCTGTAATCCTCTCTTGCACTTCAGTGTCAATATCTTCATAGATAGGGCCGCCCTCGTCAATAATCAGAAGAGAGCCCCAATCATTAAGCACTACCAATTTACCGTCTGGCAGTACTGATATACTTCGAATCCGTTCATCAATATCAATAGGTTCATCGTAGAGAACCTGATCATTCTCTTTCATCCTGAGCCTGTGAAGAGACCTGTTTTTTAAAGAACCAACGATATAGTCACCATCCCAAAGCGGAAATTTATCATTTTGAATTTCAATAATATCCGTGGGAGCGATGGAAGGCAACCAGGCATATACTGGTTTTGCAAATCCATGATGCCTTCCCTGGTTGGAAGAATGAGGCCATTTTCTATTTCCGTAATTCACGCCATACGTTACTTCAGGCCAGCCATAATCCCGGTCATTTTCTATGATGTTTAATTCATCGCCGCCATAAGCTCCATGTTCCGTGGCCCATATTGTTCCGCTGCTATCTTTCAGTAAGCCCTGCGAATTTCTTGAGCCGACGGAATAAATTTCATCTTTACCGCTCTTGTTGGAACGAGATATCAGTTTTACTGACATTAAAAGAGATACAATTTTCAGCTTCTTCGTAATAATTATGAGTGGCGTAAAGTGTGTACGATTCCTCTCTGTTTTCTTCAACATGCAATCCTGACACTCTGTATCGGAAGAGATCAAAACCATCCATCTCTACCAATGGGGATTCCATCAGGCTATCATAGTTCATTGGTACGTGTAGTGAGTCGCCCTCATATTTAAAACGGTTTTCTAAATCGTACATTTCAAGAAGTCCCCTGTCCATATTGTTGGCATCAACGTTCATAAACATTTTATAACAGTTGGTGGTCATAGTGCCGCCTCTTCCTACATCTACATCGTGGCTCAATTGAATCTTCTTAATTAATAGTTGTTCCAGGCCTGTTTCAACTACTTGTACAGGTTCTGAAAGCTGTGCCTCAGACTGCTGATTCTTCTCATTTAAAATGTAGTTTTAAGCTGATCAATTTGGTTATAGGGAAAGATTTTATAGCTGCCAACCAGCAAACCATAAATAAAGGAAGTGCCAATTAGTACAATGATGAAAGCAATAGCTTTTTTACTCATATAATAAATTCTCAATGATGTTTTTTAGTATCGTCGCTCTTTCCTTAAAGAATTCGCTTTTTCCCATAAAAATCAATGACTTATTTAACAAGAAAGCTGAATAGTTGTTAAAAGGTGTTATCTACTAAGAAAATAAATGAGGCGAGAAGAGTTGTGATAAACTATGTGGATAAATTAACCCAACGGATGAGTTTATAGAATTTGAATAAGAATTGAATCATCTTAGACTGATTCGGTGAGGATAACCGACATCTTACTCTAGAGTCAATTTTTTGATAATTTCTTTCTGATCGGGGTATTTTTTTATGAGATCTTCACGATTTGCCATTTCAAAATCCTCAAAGTCAAACCCGGGGGAGACGGTGCATCCACAAAGTGCATAACTATCGGGGTTATCAACGGTAACGCCAAACCAATATCCGGCCGGTACAATATGTTGTGGTTTTTGTCCGTTTTCTAAGCCGTCTCCTAAATGCAGTTTTCTATAGGATCCGGGTGTCGATAACAGATGAATAGTAATTGATGAACCTTCATAATGGTGCCATACTTCATCTGATTTAATTCGATGAAAATGAGATTGGTCTTCACTGCCAAGTAAATAGTAAATGGAAGTACTGAAGTGGCGGCCGTCGGGAAATGTATCTTCTTGAGTTTCAATAATACCTTCACTACGATATACCTCTGTGTAATATCCCCCTTCGGGATGGGGCTGAAGGTTTAAAGTTGAAATTAATTCGTTCATTCTTAAGTGTTTGGAGCCCATATCTTTTCAGATAATTTATTTGGTTGAAAAACGTTTTTTAAAAAAGAAAAAGAGTTTAATTACAAAGATAGTTTTAGAATCAAATACTATTGGAAATTATATTGTCAATAGCATACAAAATAGAGGGTTTCTGCTATGGATTTCAAAAAGTCTTATACAGAATTCAGAAAAATAAAAGACTTTTTAGTCATAATTTTAAACAGGCAATATAACCGTCGGGTTTTTAAGATGAAGAGTACTCTTCAGGGGTGATTAATTAATATGAAGTTACTTGTAGTTGATGATAACTACGATTTCAGATCTACGCTCATTGAATATTTTCAGAGCAAAGGGCATTATTCGCGAGGGGCATCAAATGGAAGGCATGCCCTGCAAATCATGGAAAATGTAAAGTTTGATATTGTGTTGTTGGACCTTGATATGCCGGTAATGGACGGTTATGAAACCGTGAAAAGAATGAAGTCGCTCAATAACAACACCAATTTTATAATTATTACCGGAAAGGTAAATCCACAAAAATATTTTTTCTATGAAATGGGATGTCTTCACTTCGAGAAAAAACCCGTAGATATTGTGGAGCTTGAATTGAAAGTCACCAATCTTTTTAATCTCATCAAAAAGAAAAGAAGAAATGAAATTCCGGCTGATACAATTATCGAGTTAGATATAAACACCATTTACGATTTTATTCTCGATAATATTGATGATTACAATCTAAATGTGGATATGATAACTGATCACTTGTATATCAACAAAAAACAGTTGTACGGCAGAATAAACGAAGTATTAACGATTTCTGTCCATGAAATGATAAAAAATATTCGGCTCTTAAAAGCCAGGAAAATGGTATATGAGGGTAATGTAAAAACCATTAAGGAATTAAGTACAAAGGTTGGATATAGTGATTCAGGATATTTTACGAAGTTATTCAAATCGGCTTTCGATGAAGATTTGATGGCACTCATTAAAAAAAACAGCAGTAAGCTGGATCTCAACTACTACTCCAACAGAACACACGAACAGAGCTTCTCATAGGTATTCGCATACATTCAATCAATATTCCTCAATTATCTGAGACTTGCGTAAAATTTCAGGCTTTTCATTCATTCTGTGATTAGCGTTTATCTTTTTTTGATTATCGAACCTATTCTCTGATTTTTAAAATTGGTTCCTGAACCTTCATCTTTTGTTCATCTGATGGTAGAGAGATGATTCAGCTAGCAACTATGAATGGTTTTATTCAAAATTTAGCACATTGAATATTTCGAATTTTAAAAATTTAGTCATTTGGTCGTATTCCCAGAAGCGCGGTATAACTGAACTTACCGGTGCATGCGAAGAGATTACCGGCTATAGCGAACAAGATTTTAAACATACAGACAAGCTTTGGCGACAATTTATTCACCCGGATGATAAACTTTACTATCAACACGCGATAAGACGGTTAGAGCAAAAAAAGGGAGGGGAGATAAATCTGCAATACAGAATTGTGCGAAAAGATGGAGTTATCCGAAATGTTGTGAGTACCATTCGAAGAGAAGAGGAAGAAGGTGATGTAAAATTTAACGGGTATATGGTAGATGTTACCAAAAACCCGAAAGATCTTTCTTTAAAGCATTACAAAAGAGGTTTATCTAACCTGTTGCGATATTCCATTGATATTTTGTTTCGAACAGAAGCCGATAGGGACAAGAGGATAAACACCATTCTTAAAACACTCGGAGAATTGGTAAAAGCCGACAGGACATACATTTTTAATAACGTCAACCAGAATGATCAACGTCCTGTACTTTCTATGACGCATGAATGGTGCGCCCCCGGTGTGAAGGAAAAAATTGATGACGACATTGTTAAAAGAACAAATCTTTATAAAAATTCTCGCGAATGGTACGAGTCTTTGGTTATCAAAAAAGAGGAGATTAGTGGACCGGTGAGGATGTTTCGGGATCATGAAAAGAAAATACTTGAACACAGGAGCGTGAAAAGTTTGCTTTTAGTACCAATTTGGTATAACAATTATTTCCAGGGACTTATCGGTTTTGATGACTGTGAAGAAGAGAGGTATTGGACCGATCAGGAGATTCAGCTTTTGGGAGCGTTCGGGTTGTTGATTTGGGCAAGTTGGCATTATGAAAAAGCGTTGACCTCCGTAGAAAGTAAAGTTGAAGAGCTGAGCCGTTTAAGAGAGGAGCAGGAAAGTTTTTTGCGAATGCTTTCGCACCAGCTTAAAACCCCTATTTCTACCATTGATATAAATGCCGAGATGCTTGAGCAAGAAAAAGCAGATACATCAGATGAAGATTCTGCATTTGGAAGAAGAATCGGGCGAATTAATAGATCAACTGAGAAGATAAAAGAACTCATCGATTCGATTATTAAAGGTGAACCTACAAAGGAGATGAGTTTTGAACTGAACGCCGAGATTCTTGAAAATGAAATGCTGCGAGAGTTAGAGGCGTTGCACGTCGATGAGAATCATGAAGTAGAAATTATTAAGGATGAAAACTCTTTAGCTAAAGACTTTCTACTACCAATAAGCAAAAAAAAACTTGATTACATTTTTGATGTTCTTCTGATGAACGCTGTAAAATACAAGGGGAGT
>CAYRDO010000066.1:0-5521 GCA_964422985.1 uncultured Rhodohalobacter sp.
AATGGTACAACTATTTTGATGATGAGTTTAAAGATCGGGAGTTGCAGGAGAAATGATGCTCGGCTGCTGAATTCACTTCAGCTGTCGAATGATTAGCAACGAACCATGAAAATTCGCCAGCCGAAAACTCCAATCGGCAGGCGAGATCCAAATCTCAAAAATCCTAAATCAATCTTTTCGAACATAAAAAAGCCTCAATCCGGAAAACCGAATTGAGGCATAAGTGCAAGTAGTGAAGAGCCTTATGTCTTCGTTTATTTGCGGTTTATTTGTCTTCCATCAGCTTCTTGAATTCGTCCAGTGTTGAACGAACTGCATCGGCTGATGAGACTAAAAGATCTTGTTCTTGATCGTCTAAATCAACCTCGATGATTTCCTTAATTCCGCCATGTCCCAGTTTTACGGGTACACCGAGGAAAAGATCGTTGATTCCATATTCGCCATTCAGCTTTGCAGCCACCGGGAAAATTCGGTTTTGATCCAGCATAATCGCTTCAACCATTTGTGCTGCCGCAGCACCGGGCGCGTACCAGGCTGACGTTCCCATCAACCCGACAATTTCGCCGCCGCCTTTTTTGGTGCGTTCAACAATGGCATCGAGTTTGTCTTCGTCGATCAGTTGGGTAACGGGGATTCCGGCTACCGTAGTATATCGCGGAAGCGGAACCATCGTATCGCCGTGGCCGCCCATCAACAATGCCTGGATATCTTTCGGTGATACATCCAGCTCTTGCGCAAGAAACGCGCGATATCGGGCTGTATCCAAAATACCGGCCATTCCCATCACTTTGTTTGATGGAAGTTTGCTGGCAGTGTGAGCTACATACGCCATCACGTCAAGCGGATTGGAAACCACGATGATAATTGTATCCGGAGAGTGTTTTACCAACTCTTTGGTAACACTTTCTACGATGTTGCTGTTAATTTCAAGCAAGTCATCTCGGCTCATTCCGGGGCGTCTTGGAACCCCGGCTGTAATTACACAAACGTCTGAATCTTTGGTGTCTTCATAATCCACCGTCCCGGTCAGTCGGGTATCAAACCGGGAGATTGGAGATGTTTCCCACTGATCCAATGCACGTCCCTTGGATGGATAAAATGTTTTGTCTCCTTCTTTTTTTTCGATATCCACCATGACTACTTCTTTCGCAAAATCACGTTCGGCAACAGCAAATGCCACCGTTGAGCCAACATTTCCACCGGCTCCTACAACAGTTACTTTCATGAGTTTAGTTATTTTTGAATGATTGTTTTATTTAAAAAATTCGAAATTCGAACGCTCCAAAAATCTTTGAAACTAAAGACTGTTCAATTTCGATCTTAGTCCGTTAGTCTTTTCGTTTATCATAGCCCCACATCAATTTATTCCGCAATGTTTCAAAATAGTTTTGATCGGGTAATTGTATCAAATCAACTGAAAAATCGCTCTGAATAATTTCGATGTCAAGTTTACTGTTATGCGGCTGCACAATTCCGTCATAAGAAAAGAGTATATGTTCGGCAGCTCCTTTGCTTCGAACCGTTAAGGGGCGATTGCTCGGAAGAACCAGAGGCCGTGTAGTTAAAGTGTGCGGATTGATAGGAGTGACAACCATTACCGGTGTGTTCGGCTGAATAATAGGTCCGCCGGCTGAAAGATTATAAGCAGTTGAACCGGTCGGTGAACTTATAATTAATCCATCGGCCCAGTAGTGATTGATCAGCGAACCGTCGTATTCTACCTCCAGCTTAATCATCGTGGAGGTATCTTTTCGGGAGAACAAAAATTCGTTGAGGGCAAAATATTTATTGTCATCCTCAGTGGTTGCCATCAACATTTGGCGCTTATCGAGTCGGTATTCTTCACTTACCACGCATTCAAGAGCCTCTTCAATTTGTGATGGCTGAACATTTGCCATAAAACCCAACTTTCCCGTGTTAATACCCAGCAGCGGTTTTTGAAGTTCTTTGACAAGATGAGTGGTATGCAGCATGGTTCCGTCGCCTCCCATAGCGATGATAATATCAGCCGATTGCACAGCTTTCGGTTCGCTATCAACCACTGTGATCGTATCTCCAACAATAATTTTGGGAAAATGTGTCTGGAGTTTCTGGGTGACAACGATCTTTTTCCCATTAATTTGAGACCATTTGATCACCCGTTCCAGGGGATCCTGAATGGAATACTTCTCGGGATTTGCTATGATGCAAAAACTCATTCAGTACCGTTTTCTGAATTTTGAACCCTAATTTGATTGATGTGCAACAGCCAAGGCACAGTTGTCGGTTCTATACCGGTGACCCGATCTTTGTAAAGTCCTAAAATATCCGTTTCAATTTGCATCCAGTAGTTCTGATCAATTGCCTGAAACTCATTTTGTAACGAGCTGCTGTTTCGTGTATAGATCGATGTCTGGTCGGTCGGAACCCGAATATCAAATAGTACCAACGATGACTCCGGCATAAAAATAATATTATGAAGTTCCGTTAAAATTCGTCGCGTGAGTACATCTTCTGTATAACTTGCAAAATACTGATCGCGTGGTTCAGCTTCTTCAGTGATTTCAAAATTATCAATATTCAGCGTCAGATCTCCACGGGTTGAAATATCCTCTTCCGTAAGATAGGCCAAACGATTAATCAGCCAGTCGTGATTAATTTCGGCTCGTTCATTTAGATAAAACGCCGCAATTCGGGATGCATCGTTCTGAACAAGATTATAATTCTCTTCATAAGATTCCTGAAGCCGGTTGTTTTCGTTCAGAACCTGGGTAGATATTTCCGGGCCTATTTCCGGAACCCAATCAAGCCGACTCGATGTAAACTGCTGGAAGAGCTGAGATTCGTTTGAAAATGTTCGAAGATTGATTCGGTTAATGAGTTGGTTTCCGGGATTGTTAGCATTTCTGTTATCATTCCGCATCAACACAATTTGTCCGTCGTTGTCTACCCTGTTGAATTGATAAGGCCCGGTACCTATGGGGCGATTGCTAAGACTTGAGGAGCTCCCACTCACTGCTTCCTGCGGATAAATGAACAAGTAGGGAGAAGCTAATTTTCTTAAAAACTGTGGATCTTTTTCATTCAAAACGATGGCCAGTGTTTGCCTGTCAATAACCTGGATACCGGCAACTTCTTGTAGAACACGTTGATTGGGATCGTAAACAGATCGTTGCTCGAGGAAATAATTTTGAAATCCGCGGATGCCCATTAACATTTGTGCGGCTTGATCCGGTACCGTCATTCGGGCTGTTCGCTGAAATGCGGTTTTAACATCTGAGGCATTCACTCTTCGGCCAATCCCGGATGTAAAGATGGAGCTGTTATGAAAGAATTTATTCTGATCGAGAGTAAAGATATACTCAAGGCTGTCCTCGGATATGTCCACACTGCTTGCAATTGCCGGTACCGGATTTCCATCCCGGTCCAGGGTGTACAAACCTTCGTAAATTAAAGAAAGCGTTCGCTGCGTACTCAGGTTTTCAGCAAAAAGCGGGTCAAAGTTTGTAACCGAATCAACCAAGCCAACAGATAATTCGGTGAATTGTTCGTCAAGCGTATCGGGGATGGCTGCCTGCTGTGTAGAGGGCGCATCTTCAACAACCACAACAGTCGATTCTGAAGAGCTGCACGCATAGACTACAGTCATCAAAAAAATGAAGAGGGCAACGTTTCGTAGGGAGTTGTGTTTCATCTATTTATTGGTTTTTAATCCTTTGATCCCCTTAACAGCTTTCTGGCTTAATAAGTTTGTATCGTAGCTTTGAATGCGCCGAGCTTTTTGATTCTGATCCTCAACGGCGATGTCAACGAGTTCTAATAAGAGGTCTTTGAATGAAATATCTGATTCTTTCCAAAGGTAAAACGAAAAAGATCCCGGTATGGTGTTAATTTCATTAAAATAAAACTGGTGAGTTTCCTCGTTCACCAAAAAGTCGAGTCTTGCCAGTCCGCTGCAGGAGAGTAATTTAAAGACTTCGATTGATGTTTTCTGAATAGCTGATGTCAGATCGTTTGGGATTTTGGCGGGAATTTCCCGATCGGCCGAAGCCATCCCTTTCGCCTCCTGATCATTCATATATTTATCCTGAAAAGAGAGAAGTTCCTCTTTTCCAAGCGGGCGCTCACACACACTGGTGCGTTGTTCTCTGGAAGATCCCAACACCGAACAGTTAATTTCCATAAGCGGTTTGACGACATTTTCGACTAACAGATGATCGTCATATTTAAATGTCGTTTCCACAGCCCGAATCAGGGCTTCTTTATTTTTTACCACTTCCACGCCAATACTGCTTCCCAGGTGAACCGGTTTTACAATGACCGGATATTCAAGCGATTCAATTTCGTTAATAATCGCTGATTGATCCTCAATCCAATCTTGCTCAACAAAATCAACGCCGTCAACAACCGGAATATCATGAGCCCGGCAGATATCTTTCGCCATCACTTTGTCCATTCCGATTGCAGATCCCATCACGCCGGCCCCTGTACAAGGAATGTTGAACATTTCGCACGCGCCCTGAAACGCTCCGTTTTCTCCTTTTGAACCGTGAAAAGCATCTAACACCGCATATATAGGTGTTGTTTTTGGTTTGGAGAAAAAGCCGGTTTTTTGTTCCATCAGAACAGGTTGACCAAACTCATTCTGGCCAAAGGTACAGGGTGTACAGCTGTCTTCAAGTTTTTTCAGATCCTCAAAATTTTTCAGATCCAACAATTTTTTGCCGGTCAGCCACCGTCCGTTTTTTGTGATGTACAGTGGTGTAATTTGATAGTCCGATTCTTCCAACGCGGCAATGGCCTGGTGGGCCGTAATAACTGAAACTTCATGTTCGGGAGATGCCCCGCCAAAAGCCGCTAAAATTGTTTTCTGATCCATAAAAAATGCAAAGCTTGTATGTCGTTTGATGATACGAAGTTAGCCCGTTAATTGACAACAGGAGTAGATAGTTCTAAGTAGATGGTGTACTGACAAATTGTTCCTTCAAATCTATCTACTGCTTTTCAACTGCATTATACTTCTCCAAAATTTCCATAACCTCATTAATCGGCAGAGCTTCCTGCGTATGGCCGTTCCAGCCAGTCATGGTTTTGGCCTGAAAGAGAGAGTTCAAAATCGCTTCTTCGGTAGCTTCAACTGCGGCGAGAAAAAGAGGAGTCATTTCACTGTTTTTTAGTTTTTTGATCGAATAAACGGCTTCTTCATTCTGATGAATTCGTACACCGTCGTTCGTAGAAAATGCGATTACATAATCGCCGCTTCCGTTGGATGCGAATCCTCCAACTCGCGCTATTCCCAAAAATGCACGTTTGGCAAGTCGTTCCAGGTTTCGCGATGTGATTGGAGCATCCGTCGCTACAATGATCATCACGGAGCCATCCACATCATAAGGAACTTCATTTGCCATGTAATGATTATTCAACTCCTCACCCACAGGCGCTCCGTTGATGGTTAGAATTCCTCCAAAATTAGACTGCACCAAAACGCCAACGGTGTAACTGCCTTTGTGCAAGCGCACCCGAACATCGCCGGTGACGTAGC
>CAYRDO010000066.1:5531-19218 GCA_964422985.1 uncultured Rhodohalobacter sp.
AAACCTAACGCTCGGGTACCTGTTCCTGCGCCGACATTTCCTTCCTCAACCGAACCATTCTTGGCATTTTTAATCGCTGCGTGCACATCTTCGATTGTTACATTTCGTCCGCGGATGTCATTCAGCCAACCGTCATTTGTTTCGCCAACTACCGGATTTACGGATCGCACATTTTCATTTCCGGGTTGATTGAGTACATAATCAGAAATTCCATTTGCCACGGTATGAATGCTGAGTGTGTTGGTGAGAGCAATCGGCGTTTCAATCTCACCAAGTTCGCGGACTTGCGTGAATCCAAGAGCTTTTCCGAATCCATTTCCCACGAAAACCGCCGCCGGGACTCGTTCCCGAAAAATGTTTCCATCATGAGGCAGAATAGCGGTGATACCGGTTCGAATATCGTCTCCCTCGATAAGTGTTTGATGGCCGACTTTTACGCCATCTACATCGGTAATTGCATTAAACTCACCCGGAGTCAGAATTCCGGTTTCAATACCCAAATCCCTGGCGTGTTGAGAATAGGCAGAATTCGCAATGAAAAGCAAAATCAGGACAAGAATTGGGAAATGTATTCGAAACTTCATTTTTGCAGTAGATAGTTTTAACGAGATAATCGATAGAAAGGAAATGTAATTGGGTATAATATTCAACAGCACACTCCGCATTCCACAAATGCACATACCTAAACTGCTGAAAACGAAGCTATCTACTTACAACAATCTGCCATCTACTGCCTCGAATCACAACTTTCTCCGCGGCAACACTCTTCTACATTTATTCCGCACGATGCGCATTGACCGTGACCGTGGACCCAAACCAGAGGGGCCGCTTGTCCACAGTAGATGCATCTTCGATCATTAGAACTGGAGATTGTTCGTGTGTCTGGTTTTTTCTTATTCTTCCTCAGTGAGTTCACGATAGGCTACTTCAACATTATTTGAGAGCGACAGAAAATCACTTGGGCTGATATAATCCGGAAATTCTTCAAAAGACTCGATATCCATCAGTTCTTCTTTGCTTTTTCCTTCGGCAATTCCCTGCCGGGTGTATTCCATCAAATGAGAGAGAAAATCCCGCATGTGCAGCAGGTCGTCAGCAGTTCCGGTTACACCAAACTCCGGATTTCCATGACCAAAAATGAACTGCGTATCATAATCGGCTTCGGAAGCTACCTGAGAAAGAAGTGTTATCCAGTTGGAGATCATCGCACCGCCTCCCCGATCGATGAAAGGATAGAGCCGATTGAAAACTAAATCACCCATATGAGCTATATTCGCATTTTCAAACCAAATGACGGAATCGCCGCCGGTATGTGCCGGCCCATAATACTGTGCATTTATGGTTTCATTCCCAATGTTTAATTGATAATCTCCTTCAAAAGTGGTCTCAGGTACTGTCGGTCGATTCTCAGAACCTTCGGCAGACATCCGCATTAAATCCGGTACGTTTTCGTGACCAATAATTCGATAATCATGTTCAGCAAAAACGGGATTACCACTCGTATGATCCCCATGATGATGCGTATTGAAAAGCACTTTTTCGGGTCCTCCGCCAAAATTGGAGATACCGCTCACAAAATTTCCGGCGGGGTCAGGATATTGTGAGTCAATTGCTACAATGGCATCGTCTGTTGTAAACCAGCCAATGGTTCCGCCCTGCATGGTAAAAATTCCCACACCATCTCGAAGCTCTGTAAAGTTGGATTCCTGGAGAAATGTAAGCTTCGGCAAAAAAGTAGAGCCAGCCGACAGAAGTGCAATCTGTTTTAAGAAATCAACGCGTTTCATAAGTAAATTGGATTTTATTCGAGTTGGTGTTCGTCGCGAATCAACAAGAGAATGGCGGCATGCGGAACAATGAGAAACTTCTCATTTTCGAACTCAATTTCATGGGCACGGCTTTTCAGGAAGATTGCTAAATCGCCCTCCTTGGCCTGCATGCCAATATATTTAGGATCGGAGGTTTGATCCTTCCAGGGCTCATCAATTTCCTGGGATGGAATCGGGTATCCCGGTCCGGTTTTAATGATGTACCCGCTTTGAATTTCCTCTTTCTCTTTCACTGTGGCGGGAAGAACAAGACCGCTTTTGGTACGGGTTTCCATATCGCGCGGTTTGATGAGAACCCGGTCACCAATAATGATAAATTTATCAACTGAATTGAGATATTCCTGAATCATTCAAGTATCGATTGATTTCAAATTAAAACAAAAATCTGAACAGAAAGTTCGCAAAAAGTGTATTGAATACAAATTTTAAGACATTAGGGAAGACATTGTATTTTTCCAGCCAAGACTGGAGCTTGTAAAGTTTAAATATTGATGATCCATAATGATTTTTTTAGTGGGTTAGAAAAATACAATGAGTGTGCGATAATTTGATGAGTCGTTCCATTCCATTTGCATTTCAGTGGTAAGAAAAATACAATAGTCTGAGCGGTTACATTTCGTAACCAGTTAACCAAAACAATCTCTTTTATGATTTCCCGAAAACAGCTTTCCTTTGCTCTCTTCACAATTATTATCACAATTTTTGTCCATCAATCTTTGTTTGCCCAGGCAGATCGAATCACGGGTGATATTCGTGCTACACGTTCAGAAGTAATTGCAGAAAACGGAATGGTTGCGACAAGTCAGCCGCTGGCTACCCAAATCGGTCTTGACATCCTCAAGCAGGGTGGAAATGCAATCGATGCCGCTATTGCCGCCAACGCCGCACTTGGTTTGATGGAACCTACCGGCAACGGAATGGGCGGCGATCTTTTTGCGATTATCTGGTCCGCCGAAGATCAACAGTTGTATGGATTGAACGCTTCAGGCAGATCTCCTCTTGGAATGAGTTACGATGATTTGATGAGTGAGCTGGAAGAGCGTGGCACAAATAGTATACCATCATATGGAGTTCTTCCGATCTCCGTACCCGGCGCTGTGGACGGATGGTTTGAGATGCACGATCGATTTGGAAGTCTCGGTATGAGTGAAATCTTAGAGCCTACCATTGAATACGCAGAAGAGGGGTTTCCGGTCAGCGAATTGATTGCATACTATTGGGATATTGGTGCGCAAATTCATAACGATCGCCCCGGCGGTTTTCGGGAGGAGATGACGATCAACGGACGAGCACCTGAAAAGGGTGAAATTATGCAACGCCCGACGCTGGCAAATACGCTTCGTTTGTTATCTGAAAATGGACGAGAAGCTTTTTATGAAGGTGAGATTGCTGAAAAAACCGACCAGTTTATGAGAGAGAATGGAGGATATTTGAGAAAACAAGATTTTGAGGAGCACACTTCAACATGGGTCGATCCGGTTTCAGTGAATTATCGCGGGTATGATGTGTATGAACTTCCGCCAAACGGACAGGGAATTGCCGCATTGCAGATGCTCAATATCCTGGAGGGTTACGATCTGTCTTCGATGGAACCGAACAGTGCTGAAGTTCTTCATCTTATGACTGAAGCCAAAAAATTAGCATTTGAAGATCGGGCGAAATTCTATGCCGATCCCTCAATGGCAGATATCCCGCTTTCGTGGTTACTGTCTGAGGAGTATGCCGAAGAACGCCGAATGTTGATTGACGAGAACTCAGCAAATACCGTTAGAGCCGGAAATGCCCCGGAAGATGGTGATACAATTTACCTGACAACGGCCGACAGCGATGGAAATGTGGTTTCACTCATTCAAAGCAATTATCGCGGAATGGGTTCCGGAATTGTTGTGCCGGGAACAGGATTTGTGTTCCAGGATCGCGGGGAGTTATTTTCGCTCGATCCGGATCACGCTAATGTTTATGAGCCCGGTAAGCGTCCGTTTCACACCATTATTCCTGCATTTGTGATGAAAGATGGAAAACCGTTTCTCAGTTTCGGTGTGATGGGCGGCGGCATGCAGCCACAGGGCCACGTTCAAATCATCACCAATATCATTGATTTTGGAATGAACGTTCAAGAGGCCGGCGACGCGGCTCGATGGCGCCATACCGGTTCAACCCAGCCAACGGATGGAGCGGATGAATATCTGGAGGATGGCGGAACGCTGAACCTGGAATCGGGAGTGACCTATGATGTGATTCGGGAGCTGATTCATAAAGGACACGAGGTCTCGTTTGATGTGGGCGGCTACGGCGGTTACCAAGCGATTATGATCGATCCCGAAACCGGCGTTTATTATGGGGCATCCGAATCAAGAAAGGATGGTCAGGCAGCGGGATATTGATGAGGTTTAATTACAAACTCGATTTCACTTCTTCGTAATAATCCTCGTAAACCGTAATTATTTTATCGATCTCGAAAAGTTCAGCCCTTTTTCTGGCCGCTTTCGCCATTTTTTGTTGAAGCTGTTCATTGGTGAGAATATCTGTGGCGTGTTTTGCCATGCAATCAATATCGCCCAGTTCACAAAGGAATCCGGTTTCTCCGTGGATATTAACTTCCGGCAATCCGCCTATATTTGAACTGATAATCGGCACGCTGCAACTCATCGCTTCAAGTGCTGCGAGACCAAACGTTTCGCTGCCGGACGGAATCATAAACAAATCAGAAATAGAAAGTACTTCCTCCACCTGGTCCTGTTTGCCGAGAAATCGCACCTCGTCGCAGATGCCTAATTCACGGCATTTATTTTCGGCTTTGGGTCGTTCGGGGCCGTCGCCAACCATCAGAAGCTTTGCTTTTACGCCGTTGTCTAACACTTTTCCAAATGTGGCCACAACATCGGTGACTCGTTTTACTTCCCGGAAATTGGATACGTGAGTTACAACTTTGCCGCCCTCAGGTGAGATTGCTTTTTTGAAATGCTCTTTCTTTGATTTTTTAAAGCGTTCCAGATCAATAAAATTCGGAATCACTTTAATTTCCTTGTTGATATCAAACAAGCGATAGGTTTCCTTTTTCAGATATTCCGAAACTGCAGTCACTCCGTCACTTTGGTTGATGGAAAAATCTACGACCTGTTTATACGTGGGGTCACTTCCAATCAATGTAATATCCGTTCCGTGAAGTGTAGTAATAACAGGTACATCCTTTGCTTGGCTGTTCAGTATCTGCTTGGCCAGATAAGCGCTCGTTGCATGCGGAATGGCGTAATGAACGTGGAGAATATCCAGGTTTTCATATTGGATCAAATGGACCATCATGTTGGCGAGAGCCAAATCATACGGGGGATACTCAAACAGTGGATACGAACTCAGATCCACCTCGTGATAAGCAATATCGGTTCGGAATGAATCAAGCCGGGCCGGTTTAGCATAACTGAGGATATGAAGTTTATGTCCCCGATTGGCTAGCCCTTTGGCAAGCTCCGTCGCTACAACACCGCTTCCGCCAAATGTTGGGTAACAAACAATTCCGATGTTCATGGAAAAACAATTTTACATGTTATGAGATGACTGAAATAACCGAAAAAAATCCTTCAATATTCAGTAATTCAATGTATCAACTATTGTAGTGAAATACAGACGCTGAAACATAATTTTATATTTATATGATAAAGCAGCTACATGTTCGTTAAAAAACCACGAAATAAAATGATACGTTTCTTTATTTGGAGTATTAGGTGAAAATTCACAATTCCGTTATATTTAGTTCCGTTTTTCCAATAACAAGATTTTGATTGAACCACTATGGCCGGACACTCGAAATGGGCGAATATAAAGCATAAAAAGGCAAAAGAAGACGCCAAACGCTCCAAAATTTTTACCAAACATATCCGCGAAATCACCGTTGCGGCTCGTGAAGGCGGCGGCGACCCGGATACCAACCCACGGCTATCTCTGGCGATTGATAACGCCAAAGCCGATAACCTCCCGAAAGACAATATTGAGCGTGCTATTAAAAAAGGGACGGGCGAGCTGGATGACGGCACAGGGAACTACGAAGATGTTACGTACGAAGGATACGGACCTGGGGGAATCGCCTATTTTATTGAAGCAACCAGCAATAATTTAAACCGAACTGTGGGCGACATTCGTCATATTTTCACCAAACATGGCGGAAATCTCGGTACGGATGGATCCGTTGGATATATGTTTGAACAAAAAGGCTCCATCAAAGTTAAGAATGAAGGTCAGGATGAAGAAGAGTTTATGCTGATTGCGATTGATGCCGGCGCCGAAGAGTTTGAAGCCGAGGATGATTTTTTTGAAGTGATTACTTCTCGCGAAGGACTTTTTGATGTGCGTGAAAAACTGGAAGAACAGGATGTAGAGATTGAATCTGCTGATTTGATTCGTATCCCGGCGACAGAAGTAAAAGCGGATCCTGATACAGCACGAAAGAATTTAAAATTGATGGAGAAGTTTGATGAGAATGATGATGTATCAAACATCTTCACCAATATGAAAATGGACGATGAAACTCTGGCTCTGGCTGAAGAGGAATCATAAAAAAGGATCTGTAATTGAATATACTCTAGCCGATTCTGAGTCGTTGAAATGTCGGACCAAATAGATGATATGATGAGAGTACTATTTTTTCTGATACTAACTTTCTTTCTCACCGCAGCCTCTGTGGATGACGCCCGCGAAGCGAATGAGGCGTTTGAGAATGGAAACTATCAACGGGCGGTAGAACTGTATCGCCAGGCGATTGAGGAAGATCCGGAGAATGCCAGGCTTCACTTTAATTTGGCGGCGGCTCTTCAAAAACTGGGTCAGACTGAAGAAGCAATGCAGTCGTATGATCGGTTTGAAAACTTAACGGAATCCGCCGAAGAGCAGTCATTTGCCAGCTACAACCAAGGTACGATGCTGACCGAGCAAGAAAAATATGAAGAGGCTGCTGAATTTTTCAGGGAAGCTCTCAAGAAAAATCCGAATGATGCGGATGCACGTCATAATTACGAGTTGGCACTTCAAAGGCAGCAACAACAAGAGCAACAACAGCAGCAACAAAATCAGGATTCGGGTCAAAACGATCAACAGCAAAACCAGGATCAGCAACAGCAGCAGAACGGGAATAACAACCAGCAGCAAGATCAAAACCAGAATCAGCAGCAACCACAGGGCGGCCAGCAGGATCAGCAAGAGCAGGAACAAGAGCAGCGACAGCCTCAGCCTAAACCCACAGAGATGACCCCCGAAGAGGCACAAAATATTTTGGATGCCTTAAAGCAGCTTGAACGGCAACTGCTTGAAAACATGAAAAAAGAATCGAGCGAAACACCCCCTACAAATGAGAAGGATTGGTAATTCGGTTGCGGCCAGGATCGGCTTCCTGAGCTTTTTTTTACTGCTCATCCCGTTTGGCAAGATTGCACTCGCCCAGCAGGATTTCCAAATTCAGGCCACTGTATCGGAGAACAAAATTTTTATTGGTGAACAGTTCAATCTGCGGGTTGAAGTAAGCGGTTCATCCATGCGTGATGTTTCACTACCCGTTATACCCGATATCAACGGAATTGGGTTGTTATCACAAACACCCTCTCGAAGTTCAAGCATTTCCATCGTCAATGGCCGAACAACCACATCTACCACATATAGTTTTGCCCTGATAGCGCGAGAAACCGGCAATTTTACAATTCCGCCTGTTACCATTGAAGTTGATGGAGAACAATATCAAACTGAATCGATCCAGATTGAGGTTATTGAAAAAGGACAGCTTTCCGAAGATGGACGCCGTCAGCTTCCGGATATTTTCCTGGAAGTAGAAGTTGATGATGAAAATCCTGTTCCGGGTCAACAAATTGTTGCCAGTATTCAGCTCTACTTTAAGCAGGGCATTGAAGTGACCTCATTCCAGCCAAATGCCGGATGGCGAACCGATGGTTTCTGGAAAGAAGAGCTTGAAAATATTCGTCAGCCACAGGCAGAATCCGTTATTTTAGAAGGCGTTCGATATCGAACTGCAACGCTGATTCGGTATGCACTTTTTCCAACCCGAAGCGGAGAATTAACACTTTCTGAATTTCCGTTGAATGTGGGCATCAGAACCCAAACCGCTCGGAATGATCCGTTTGGCAGTTTCTTCGGCTCAGCGGGAAGTTCACGGCGGGTAACTCTTGAATCTGAACCGCTCACCGTTGATGTGAGAAATATTCCGCCTCCGCCCAACGGGCTGAGTATCAACGCGGTTGGAGATATGACCGTAGAGCGAACTCTGATGGATGGAGAGGTCACGGTCGGCGAAACGTTAGAGCTAACTACAAGAGTAAACGGCGAAGGTAATATCCCGTTGGTTCGTATGCCGGAATACAATTTTCCCGAGAATCTTGAACAATATACCCCCCAGGAAAGCAGCAATATTGAGCGGCGTGGATTGAATATCAGCGGCGAGAAAGTATTTACAGAACTGTTAGCACCCAGGGCTCCCGGCGAATATGAGATTCCTGCCGAGCGAATTGCAATTTTTGATCCCACCACAAGCAATTACGAATATGTGGATCTTCCGGCACTTCCGTATACGGTTCAACCGGGAGGAGATGCGCAGAATGCAGTGGCTTCAAATGGAGTTCAGATACAACCTGTAACCGGCTTAGCGGTTTGGGATCATTCCACTTCGGAATCTGTTTTTACCCGATATTGGTTTTGGTTGTTGTTGATCCTTCCGTTTGCAGCACTCATTGCAGCCGTTCGTAAAAAACGATTGTTAACAAAACTCTCGACAGATAAGGAATTTGCCCGCGCTCACCGGGCTAGTGACGTTGCGCAAGAACGCCTCGATCATGCACGATCTATTGTAGATAAGGCCGATCCGAAAGAGATTTACAGTATTTTGCATAAAGCTCTGTTTGGATTCCTGACCGATAAATTGCATCTGCCGGAAGCCGGATTGTCTGATCAAGAATTAATGGATGAAGTTCGAAAGAGTAAAGTTGCTGAGCCACAACAGAATCAGATCAAAAAAATTCTGGATAAATGTGCCACGATTAGTTTTGCTCCCTCGGGCGACAGAACGGATTACAGGAGTGATATCATCAAAACAGAAAACCTGATCTCTGAACTAAACGAACAGCTTTGAAGAAGTATATTTTTTGTACCGCCATTTTCTGTTTGTTGATAGTAGAGAGTCCTGCTTTTGCCCAGCAGCCACTCTTTGACAGTGCCAATTCCCTTTTGAGTGAAGGGAGGTATCAGGATGCTATTGAGAGGTATCAATCTATAGCGGAGGATGGATATGAATCCGGTGCTCTTTGGCAAAATTTAGGAGTTGCCTATACCCGTTTAGACTCACTCGGCAAAGCAAAATATTATTTTCTGAAAGCTGAACGATTCAGTGAAACTGAGCAACAAGCGGAACAAGCGCTTCAATACATCAACAACCAATTTCCAAGACAATCGGCTGTTTTACCGGAGCTTCCGTGGATTCGGTTCATCAATTTCTTATCCATAAATGTGGGATTGCAAGCAATTGCACTGGCAGCTTTGTTTCTGCTGTATCTTGGAGTGTTGTTAAAAATCGGGGCTTGGTTTCGTCCGGGCTTCAAGAAAACATTCAACTACATCAGTTACGGCTCGATCGCTTTCTCGGCCATTTTATTTGCCTGCTCTATCATCATTCAATATCAACAAAACCGTTATTCTACAGGCGTGATGGTAGGTAGGGAAGCTTCTGTGTATCAGCGACCGGAAGAAAATTCATCGGTGATAAGTACAGCTTATGAGGGATACACGATGCAGGTTGATAAGACAGAGAGTGAGGATGAGCCAAACTGGAAATATGTACGATTAGAAAACGGAATGTATGGTTGGATTCAGGATGGTCATATCATGACGTTTTAGCAGGTGGTTGTCGGCTGGCGATTGGTTTTTTCGCCTGCCGAATTGCCGAATTCATTTCGGCTTGGTGGTGTTGGCTCGTGTAATTCGGCAGTCCGAAAAAACAATGGACAACCGAAATTTATTGAACCACTTCAAACCTTATTTTTCTCTCCTTGGTCTGATTGGATTCCGTATCAAGAATTGAAACTCTTAATTCATATAGTCCCGGGTTCAGTTCAGTCGTTTCAATTTCCAGATCTTCTCTCGCCACCGGTTCTTCATTCGTGAAGTTCAGGGTCAGAACAAACTCGGTTTGATCGGTGAGTACTTTCCCTTGATCATTTACGGGGAGAATTCTGTAAGTCATTTCAAACCGTGCAAATCCATCGGCCTGTTCTGCGAGATTATATACCTCAAAATGTAAAAGAAGAGTCTCGCCGAAAGGAATCAACTTATTGTTTGCTACTTTAAAATCGAACGGTTCCGTGACTTCATCAGGATCATTAAATCCTAAAACTAGATCTGATACTTCAAGAGTGTCGGGATGGTTAATGAGCGGCTCCGGCTGGCGATATTGCTGCTTATTCCAACCACGCAATTCCGGTGGGAATGGAGTTTCAAATAGCGATTCTGAATTCGGATTGTAATTCATCAACTCCACAGAAACCGCCTGAAATGTTCGTCCTGTATGAGGTTGAGGAAATACCGAAGTGGATTGTTGATCCTGCGTCGGTCGGGTAAGAATTAAAGAGGGCTGATCGCTTCGGTTCAATGAAACTTCCCAGGAATCATTGTAAGCCTGCAGATTGTGGTTTAGCTCGTAATAGGTTTGCTCCTCAAGAACATTGTATCCGTCATCAATATTTTTTTGCTGAAGTAAATTTTCTCCCTCATTTCGATTATAGTCTATCAGAAAAGCTTCCTGGGCTGAGCTTTCAACATAGGTCAGAATTTGCGGATCAAGATTATCATCCAATAAACGATATTGATACACATGAAGAGGAATCTGCGGAATAAGGTTCGCATACGTTGACTGCTGAATCGGCGCTTTATTTACCTGTTGATTGATAATCTGTTGACTTTCAGTTTGAAAGGCCAGGTCCATTCCCTGAAATGCATCAATTCCCTGATCGAGAATTTGGGTTTGCAGCTCATTCAATCGCTGGGCAAAAAATTCATCAACTTGGGCGAGCTGTTCGTAATAGAGAAGCTGAAGAATGAGAGCGGGTGTGATTCCGGCACGGGTAAAATTCAGGGATTCTTCGTCTTCATCATTTTCAACATGAAACGCTCTTTCGGGGATAAAATCTTCAAGACTTGTTTGAAGGGAGAATTGATCATTTCGAACGTCGGTTCCGAAAAGAAAAATAACAGGTTGGGTCTGCGGCTCCACAACCTGATCAAAAAACCAGATTTCGTATTCGGGGTATCGATGGAATTCATAAATAGCATTTTGAAGACGCTGCATGATCTCAAAATCTGCATCTTCCATATTGCCGGGCGGACGATCCTCATTGACACGATCCGGTGCAAGTTGATTTTCCAGCCAGTTTCGAATATTAAAACTCTGAAGTGTGAGGATACCGTTTTTCATGCGATCAGGTTCGCCATATCGGATATAAATTCGAGCGCGCTCATCAGCTCCGTAAACGGTCGATTCATTTTTGTTGAATCGCTCCTTCGCTTCCGAAATTCGCTGCCAGTGTTCAATCAGCCGTTCGTTTGTGGGATTTGCGGGGGTAGGGTCATTTTGAACCCAAAAGCCTTTCATATCGATTCCGAGTGCGGGATCCTCCTCATCCCACCAGTTCATCCACTGCCGATAAATTCCATCTCCAATAATTGGTTTGAGCCGCTCGATTTCCTGACGGATTGCTACACGGCTTTGCATTCCTTCGCCATCCGTAAGAGCCCGGTAATAAACCTGGGTGGCCGTTTCATAGTAGCTGCGCATGCTGTTTGCGGCGGCCACTCGCATAAATTCAATGCCTATTCGGGAATCAACAGAGTCGGAGTTTGCATATGCATCATACCAAATATCCAAAGCCTGACTGTAATTTCCCCTGTAGAGTTGTTCTGTGCCCCGTTCAAATGGTTGTTGAGCCTGACCAAATGCAGAAACTGCAGGAAGGAGCAGGCAAAGGAGGAATAGGTAAACGGGTATGCATTTTTTAAATCTAAACATCAGGCTGTACAAATTAACGGATTCTCGAAAAAATACAACGGAGAAAATATGGGTTTCTTTCAACCAAAAAGTCATGGAAATGTTCAGAAAGAAATCTCATTTTTTGTACCTTACATTATTCGACTGAAAACGGTTCTTTTAGTACCCACCATCTTCCATGGCAGACAACTACAGAGTTTTAACACGCACATACCGGCCCCAAACTTTTGATGATATTGTATCACAGGAGCATGTGAGCAGCACTCTGAAAAATGCCATCAAGCAGAATCGTATTTCACACGCTTACATGTTTTGCGGTCCGCGCGGTGTTGGTAAAACAACGATGGCACGTGTACTTGCTCGTACACTTAACGAGATTGATTCGTCTGTTGATGGAGAATCACTCAGCCAAACCCTGAATGTGGTTGAGATTGACGCCGCCTCAAACAACAAGGTTGAGGATGTTCATCATCTGCGCGAAGTGGTTCGCGTTCCGCCTCAAAGCGGGAAGTACAAGGTTTTTATTATTGATGAGGTTCACATGCTCAGTAAATCGGCGTTCAACGCCCTGCTGAAAACGCTGGAAGAACCTCCACCGCATGCCATTTTCATTTTCGCGACTACAGAGCCTCACAAAGTGTTACCAACGATTCTCTCACGGGTTCAACGGTTTGATTTTAAGCGCATCAGCGTGGACGAGATTGTTGATCAGCTTCGAAACGTGTGCGAGAATGAAGGCATTTCGATTGATGATGAATCTCTGCACGTTATCGCCAAAAAAGCTGATGGTGCTCTTCGGGATGCTCTCGGGTTGATGGACCAGGCGATCGCCTTTTGCGGAAATGAGATTACCTATTCGCAGATCACGCAGGCTCTGAACATTGTTGGAAATGATGAACTGTTTGAGTTTACGGATGCGGTCAGCAATCAGAATGCGGAGCAGGGATTACTGCTGATCGACCAATTGCTGAAAGATGGTGTAGATATTCTGGAATTTTTGGTGTCGCTGACGTCACATTTCAGAAATTTGTATGTGGCTCACCAGGATAAGCAGATGCATCTTGTGGAAGCGACCCCGGAAACCAAACAGCGATATCAAAAAACGGCGCAGCTTTTTTCTGAGGATGATCTGCTCCGAATGCTCCACCTTGTGAGCGATGCCCAGACAAAAATTCGCGACGTACAACAGCCCCGTGTCCATTTTGAAATCCTGATGCTAAAGCTGGTTCATATGAGCCGGATCAAAAATCTGCAAATCCTTTTAGATGAAGCGGCTCAGTTAAAAAAAAAGAGCAGTAATCGAGTAGCGACAGAAAGGGCACCTCAGAAGGAAAAACCGGAAGAAAAACAGAGTCTGAACGGCCATTCAAAAGAGAAAAATCAGGAAGAGGAAGCTGATCAACCCAAGTCAGAAAAATCGGAGCCGAATACTTCCACTGTAAGTGAAAGTAAAAGTGAAAGGAAGGCCGAGCTCCAAGGTGAAATTCCTCAGCCTGTTCAAAATACTCAAACAGACGTTGCGGAAGAGGAGCAGCATGAAGATGTAGATGAGCTTCTGATGGGTAAGCCCAGTTTGGGTTATGTGAAGGGGATAAGTACCTCCAACGGTGTTAAGAAGAAGAGATCAACCCAGAAAAAGAAAGAGGTTCAAAAACGCAATCTTCAAAGTGTTGAAGATGTTGAAGATTGTTGGAATGAGTACCTGAATTTGCTGAAAAACAAAGTTCAGTATCTGTTATTTGAACAGATGAACCGGGTGCGTGTGAAGGATTTGAAAGGCTCGGAAGTGATTGTTTCGGCAAGTGATGAATTTGCCCGAAAGCTCATTCAT
>CAYRDO010000067.1:0-18978 GCA_964422985.1 uncultured Rhodohalobacter sp.
ATGGACGACCAGCTTGTGAATCGGTTGATATCCTCGCCCTCAACCACATCTTTTCTTAGATTGTGGCGGTGCCAATCCCACGTCTTGGGGGCTGGGTTCTCTATCTTCGGGAGGGCTTCCATTCCCTCGATGAGCCACTCAATCGAAGTATCTTTCGATCTTGTCGATGACATAGTCCAGGTCCTCCTGTGTCAGGTTTGTTGCATTAAGCGAATAGATATTACGCATTGTCAGCGGGAAGAGGGAGTTATCGGTTGAAACGTTTTTAGGGCGAAGCATCTTCAGAAAAATCCGGTCACCACCGCCGCTGTTGATCTCTCCCACCTCCACAATCTCGTTTCCAGCGCCCCGATAGTTAAAAGCAATGGCAAGCACTTCCCGCGAGCCTAACGCCCTGTTCAGCGAAATATAGCCGGTTATTTTGTTGATGGTATAATCCACTCCTTCCTGCAGCGGCGTAAAATATCCCTCCTCAAAATTTCGTGAGTCATCAATGTTCAGTTCCGATGCAGATATCGCTGTCTGCGGATCGCGATACTGATCCAAAAGTTGATCCGGAAATTCATCAAACCGGTTATCCGGAGGAGCATATGATCCCCCCGGCTGTTCATTCACACCCATATCTGCGAGTGCTACGGCTAACTTTGCACCTTCCTGAGCCTGAACATTTTCGCGAAGAACCCACAGTTCCACATCGGCAATCTGAAGGGTTTGTGATAATTGCTGAGGATTGGCCATGCTGTTTTCAAACTCCTGGCGGGTATAAAAATCCATAAAGAAGTGCCGGTCATCGCTGTAATCCGCGGGACGAATTTGAATCTCCCTCTCCTGTGAACCGCCGCTAATCGTTTCCACGTTACTTTCCCCATCCTGTTGAGAAACCACCGATGTAAGCCGAAGCGATCCCAGTTCAGCCACCGATTTAATCCCAAAAAGTGCTCCACTACCGCGAACGAGGGAATTTCCGGTATTCAGGGAAACATTTCCCATCTCAATACTTTTGATAATTTCGTCCTCGTATCCCTCGTACACAATATTCAGGGTATTCTGATAATCGAGCGTTCGTTCGGTATCCCAATCAGTTTGGATGGTGAGCTTATCCCCGATCGTTCCCTGGATGTTGAGCTGCAGATTTTGATCGAATGTAGGATCAACTCGCGTCTGCTGATCCGGCGGAAGCGAAGGATCTTCCGATTTTTGGACGGACGCTCCCACATTCATCTGGGCCACACCGTTTACTCTAAGATTTACTTCCGGTTTCCCGAAGATGGTTGTGAAGGCCGATTCTTGTCCACCCGGAACCTGAAGACTGAAATCCAGCAAACCGCGGCCCGTACCTTCTCGCTGCCGGGCTTCCCGAATCAACGTTTTCCAGTTCTCATCTTTGGCAAAATCTTCATGACGATTATAGTATTCTTCTGATGAGAGAACGGTGGGAGCTCCCGATCGAACATCGCCAAACCGTGTTTCAGCATAAAAAGAGCCGTCATCCCGGCGTTCTACATACACTTGCTCGTCCGGCAACGTTATAAAGTAAATTCTTGGAATAGGGCGCAAAAATGGTTTAGCGATAAAGTTTCCGTAATGTGCACGAAAAGCTTGCTGCAGTTCTTCCGTTTCAACACTGTCCTGCAGTGAATCTGCTGCGGCAGGCTCATTGACCTCTTGCGCCCGCACGTGGGAGATGCTGCCAAGAGCGACGTATACCACCAACGTTATTTGAAATAGACGACGTAAATCAACCACAGATTTGATTTATTTTTTAGGCTTGCGACAATAAACTACAGTCTACGCTGGACTGCAAGTGTGTTGAAATTCAAAACGTCGTAGCTATACTGCGATAGGAAAATCTTTTATGAATATTTCAATCAGAAATCGAGACGAATAATAAAGTATTCACCCAAATGTTGAAAGTATTATCCATATCAACTCAAATTTTCACAAAATATTGGGAAGGCATACTTTTTTTATTGACTCAAAGTTTATGATTTCTTCAAAAATATATCTTCATTTACATCAAACCGACATTTTCACGGAAATTCATATGGAAGAGCACCATACTGTATGCTCATCAATTAAGGTCTTATATTCCGCCCTATGTTAAATAAAGTTCAACTCGACTTATTAAAGAAACACGTTGGGCCGTTTCTGTTCTGTTTTACCACACTCATGTTTATTCTTTTGATGCAGTTTTTGATTCTGCATGTGGACAAACTGGTTGGCAAAGGTCTGCCGATAAGCATCATCATTGAGTTGATTATGAATAACCTGGCCTACATGGTGGTTCTGGCAGCTCCGATGGCCGTTTTGGTTTCAACTTTGATCGCGTTTGGTAAGTTTTCGGAATGGAATGAGTTGACTGCGATTCGGGCAGCCGGTATTAATCCCATCAAACTGATCACGCCTGTAATTGTAGCGGGATTTATACTTTTTCTGTTTATGGGATATTTCTCGAATTACGTTTTGCCGGAAGCGAATCATAAAGCCCGCTCGCTTTTTATTGATATTCGAACCCAGAAACCGGCATTTGATCTTAAACCCGCCACCTTTTATAACGATATCGATGGCTATACGTTTTTGATTAAGGAGATCAATGCCGAAACGGATTCGCTATATGATGTTCGGGTATGGCAGGAACCGACCGATAGTAAAAACCGTGCGACTATTACTGCAGAAAAAGGCTGGCTGGAAACTCCCAACGAAATTACGATGACCCTCTTTCTGAAAAATGGCTCTTCTCTTCGCTTCATCCCGGGCGCCGATGAAACCGAAGGAACGATCGAACGAAGCACCTTCGATAAATACAGAATGACGTTTGATCTGTCGGACCTCTCCTTCTCACGATCCAATCCCGAACAACGTAGCCGAACGGACAGGACCATGAGTGCCGAAGCGATGCTGGCTGTGGTGGATTCCCTGAATCGGGAAAAAGCGGATGAGGTTGAAAAATTTAAGAAGAACTCATCACAAAATGTAAGTATCCCCTTCCATTACGAACCGGCACGGGTTTTTGAACTGGCTGAAGAAACCGTTCAAGACACAACAAAACTCTTTGACTCTCAATTTGCGGTCATCAATACCCTGCCGAACCCAACAGCACAAGCGTCCTCTTTGAGTCGGGCATTGAGCGTTTTGGACCGATACAGGCCGGAACTTGAAAGCCTTGAGACAAACCTATCGTGGAGAAATACTCGAATTGCCGAGTTTTTGATTGAAGTACACAAAAAACTCTCGATTCCGTTCGCATGCGTTATTTTTGTTTTGGTTGGAGCCCCGATTGGTATGCTTACAAAACGCGGAAACCTTGGGTTTGCCGCAATTATCAGCTCCATCTTGTTGACGATCTATTTTCTCGCCGTTATCCAGGGAGAAAAGCTTGCCGATAGAATGCTCATTAGTCCCTTTTTGGGTATGTGGGGCATCAATATTTTTTATCTTGTCGTCGGTATTCTTTTAACACTTCACGTAAGTTCATCGTTACGAATTACCAAACTGTTCCGCAGAAATGAAAAAGCTTGATAGATATATATTTTTCCGGATATTGGTGATAACCGTCTTTATGATGGCGGTTCTGATCTGCATCTTTATCCTGATCGATTTTTCGGAAAACAGCGATGACTTTGCGGATAAGGGAGCGACCTTAGCACAGATCTGGAATCAGTATTATTTCAATTATATCCCGGATATGGTGCGGCAAGTGAGTCCGTTAGCGGTCTTTACAGCTTGCCTTTTTCTTACCGGACAGATGACGGAACGCCTTGAGATTATCGCGATAAAAGCATCAGGCATCAGTCTTTATCGGCTGGTTGTTCCATATATTTTAATCGGAGTATTTTTTGCCGGAATCATCAGCTACCTGGATGCTTACATCATTCCTGAAGCCAATTCGGAGCGTATCGAGTTCGAGCAACAATATCTGTCGAAAGGCAGCGAGCGGATCGATCGCGGTGGCATATTCCGCCAGGATTCAGACAGTACAATTCTCAACATCAACTTTTTTGATCCCAATACAAATACCGGGTATCGTGTTGAACTGACAGAATTTAACGGTAATGAAATTGAAAGAATCACCTCGTCCAGCCGCATGATGTGGGTTGATTCCACCGAAAACTGGATCACGGACAGAGCCGTAATCCGAGTAATGCATGACAAAAAAGTGGAGTCTTACAATACCGAACGAGAAGTGTTTGATATCAATATTTTACCAAGAGATCTGGCCCGGAGAACATCCGATATCTATCAACTCACCTATCCGCGTGCTTTTCAATACATCCAATCTATTGAACGAATCGGTGCCGGCGGAGTCAGTCTCCCAAAAGTTCAGCTCTACAGCAGAATGGCGTACCCGATCTCTATTATCGTGGTTTGTCTGATTGGGTTTGCCCTTGCTGCAGATAAACGAAAAGGCGGCAAAGGATTCTATATCGCGGCCGGACTCGCCATCAGTTTTATCTACCTGGTACTGATGAAAGTGATTGAACCCTTTGGTGCGGCAGGAACTCTCCCCCCCATATTTGCCGCAGTTTTCCCACATGTATTCTTTATGATTGTCGGAATTCTGCTACTGCTGTTTACAAGGAAGTAGATTCCCCGTACTTGTTATCCTTATGTTTTTTACAAGTGATTGAGTCACCGGATGAGTTCTTATTCTAAAACACTTGAGTTGATTTCGATCACTCATTCCATGACTAACAATTCTGCTACGCTTCCGGCTTCGGCCCGCGATAGTTGAAAGGCATATCAAACTTCTCTTCCGAGGTAATAGGACCATGCTCGTTCTCATACTTCTGTATGTTTTCAGTAAGAGCATTGGCAAGTCGTTTTGCATGATCTGGCGTCATAACAATTCGCTTCACCACTTTTGCTTTTTTAACGGCCGGCATCATCGAGATAAAATCAAATACAAACTCAGACGGAGAGTGAGTAATCATCACCAGGTTTGAGTAGGTTCCGGTAGCCTCCTCCTCTTTCAGTTCAATTTCAATATTTTGTCCTTTCTTCGGCTTCTTTGGATTCATAGAGTCCATTTTTCTTATTTGATTCTAAATTTAATCGATATAATTATTTTCCCGCATCCACTCGTCATTATAAATCTTTGATATATAACGGGTTCCGCTATCAGGTAAAATGATAACCATAACATCACTGCTTTTCAGATCTGCCTCTTTCGCGTAGATCAGTGCACCCGCAACCGCTGCGCCGCAAGAACCGCCAACAAACAACCCCTCTTTTTTAGCGAGATAGCGTGTGGTCACAAAGGCTTGCTTGTCATTCACCTGTACGACCTCATCAATCAGGTCAAAATTGATGTTTCCGGGAATGATATCTTCCCCAATTCCTTCGGTTTTGTACGGTTTGATCTCATCCTTACTGAACTCACCGGTTTCAAAATAGTGCTTGTATACAGAACCAACGCTGTCAATACCAATCACTTTGATATCGGGATTTTGTTCTTTCAAATATTTTGCCGCTCCGGAAATGGTTCCGCCGGTTCCCATTCCGCAAGCATAATGCGTAATTTTTCCTTCTGTTTGCTCCCAAATTTCAGGGCCGGTAGTTTCGTAATGAGCCTGGGTGTTGCTCAGATTTTCGTATTGATTGGGATAGTACGAATTCGGTATCTCTTCACTGAGACGTTTTGCAACCGAGTAATAACTTTTCGGATCGTCCGGCTCTACGTTGGTGGGGCAAACTTCAACTCTTGCTCCCAGCGCCCGCAGAAGATCAATCTTTTCTTTACTCTGTTTATCGGTAGTTGTAAAAATGCAATTGTATCCCCGAACCGCAGCCACCAATGCGAGGCCCATTCCGGTATTTCCGGAGGTTCCTTCAATAATGGTTCCGCCCGGTTTGATTAAGCCTTTCTCTTCGGCATCATCAATCATCTTGATGGCAATCCTGTCTTTTACACTTTGGCCTGGATTCAGGTATTCAACTTTGGCTGCTATTGTAGCTTCAATTTCTTCTGTAACATTTCGCAGCCGAACTAATGGAGTCTTTCCGATAGACTCTAATATTGAATTTTGTATCATAAAACTTCTTGGATGGTTGATTTTATTTTGGCTCAAATATACTAATTTTTATCCCCGATATTAGAGAAGAACGAAGAAGCGTGGGTAAGTCGCTCAAAAATTTTAATTATACAATTTCGGCTCATTCTCCTTACCTTTTAGTTTTACTGCTCTCACGAATACACACTTCAATGTTTTTAGAACAACAGAAACCAAAAGATTACGACTGCGGATACAACCTGGACCTTATGATTGCCGCTATTCCGCGAATCGATGATTTTGATGAACGCCTGAAGTACGCAAAACGGGTTGTCGGGTTAATCAAACAAAGTCATCCCAATTGGGTTGAAGAAAACGGGCAAAGCAGGTTGGCTTGGAATTATTTCTTTGAACTCGCGGAATTCGATCCAAACGAGTACGGCATTCAAAATCCATTTGAAAATGGGACGGTTGACGACGCTCAATAAATGATCTGATTTTAGCTTTTAGCACCAACATTTAACTCCTCGGCCGGCTAATGATTGTCTCCCAGTATTTTACTGTGAAACTGATTTTTGGAATGATATATTTTCAATTTATATTGAAAGTACTGAAATAAACAGTTGAGTTTTTATGGACCCTGAGAATTCAGATTTTGTTATTCCAACTACGTTTATTGAGTCGCTTGAATCGCCGGCATTTACCGACTTTCTTCGATCTGTCAATAAGAAAAAGTCTCCCCTTTTATCCATCTCTCTTCCCATTGCAGGGATTGATCCTTTAGCAGCACTGGAGCTAAACCCGGATTATGACGAGAAGTTCTACTGGGCTCATCCTGTGAATTCTATCTCCATTTCTGCCGCAGGAATGGTACGTGAACTGAAGGCTACCGGGAAAGACAGGTTTGATGAGATCACGGCTCAAACCGTTCAGGCCAAAGAGGAAATTCAAGCGTACACAGCGATTCAACACTCCATGGCGGGTCCGCTTTTTTTAGGTGGTTATTCATTTAATGATCATAATGTGGGCCAGATTTGGAAAAAGTTTGGTGCAGCCCGGTTTGTCCTTCCGGAATGGATGTTGGTAGAGATCGGCAATTTTCATCTGTTGACTCTCGCTATCGAAAAAAATGGACGGGCGGCTGATGACATTTACCAGGAAATCATCTCAAAAATTACTGATTTTCTGAATCTGGCCGGTAAGCTGCAACATTCCGAAGAACCTCAAAAAACACAATCAAACATTCTTTGTACTCTGCAAAAACCGGAGGACAGACACCGGTGGTTTTCCAAAGTGGAGAAAGCCAAAAAACTAATTAAACAGAAGAAGTTTGAAAAAATTGTAATTGCCCGTTCTGTTTCTTTTCAGTCCAAACGTGAGCTGATTCCTACCGTTCTGGCACACAAACTTCGGCAAAAATACCCTGCTTGCTACAATTTTATGATTCAACGGGATCCGAAGACATCTTTTATTGGAGCATCGCCGGAGCGTCTTGCTTCCTTTAATAACGGAACATTCCTTACTGAAGGACTCGCCGGAAGTATTTCCCGCGGTAAAAGTGCGATTGAGGATGCATCGTTGGGGCATACACTTTTAAATAGTTCGAAAGATCGCGAAGAGCACAGTTTTGTGGTTCAGGCCATTAATGATAACCTCAAACCGTATACCGATCGTGTGGAACATCCCAAACAGCCACAGATCAAGAAGCTGCAAAATGTACAGCACCTTTTCACGCCGATTCGTGCCTCGATTAAAGAGGGAGTTGAAATTCATGAGCTTGTGCAACAGTTACACCCGACTCCGGCAGTTGGCGGATATCCAAAAGAGGAATCTGTTCCCTATATCCAGCAGATTGAACAGATCGATCGAGGCTGGTACTCTGCCCCGGTGGGTTGGTTTAATTTGAAAGGCTCGGGTGAGTTTGCGGTTGCCATTCGAAGCGCATTACTTCATGATAATAAAGCTGAACTTTTTGCGGGGTGCGGAATTGTCTCAGATTCTGATCCTGAAAAAGAGTGGAAAGAAACACTTTTAAAATTTGTCCCGCTGATGGACGCACTCAACCAGCTCGATGTTAATTATGAGTGATTCTCTTCGATGGTCATCAACTCTTCTCAGCTCGTTGGTTGAACATGGCGTGCGGCACGCCATCATTTCTCCCGGATCTCGCTCAACACCTCTGACCCTCGCCGCAGCAATTCATCCCGGCATCAAAAAACGTGTGGTTTTAGATGAGCGATCTGCAGCTTTTATCGCTTTGGGGATTGGCAAGTCAACTGGAACTCCCGCCGTTTTGATTTGCACATCCGGAACGGCTGTAGCCAACTACATGCCGGCTGTTGTGGAGGCCAAAGAATCGGGCGTTCCGATGATTTTATTAACGGCCGATCGACCGCCCAACCTTCGCAACCTTGGCAGCTCGCAAACGGTCGATCAGATTAAACTTTTTGGAGATCAAGCCGTTTTCTTTCATGAAGCCGGTGAACCTGTTAATGATGAAAAAGACTTTAAACGAATATCGTATTTAGCCAAACAGGCCGTTGAATTTTCAACAGATTTAGGAGGAGCGGCACATCTCAACCTGGCGTTTCGAAAACCTCTGGAACCTACTACTGAAGAACTCCAAAAAGAGAAAAAAAGACTGGAAGAATCTATCGTCCGGGAAGAGTTCGGGGCTTCGGTAAATCGATCTGACATCACGTTGAACGATGAAATTTCAGATTTACTTTCATCATCAGAACGACCGTTGATTATTGCAGGTGCGTCTGATCCGGAAAACAGTTTGACTAAACAGATCAATAAAATAGCTACTCATCTGAACGTTCCGGTATTGGCGGAACCCGGCAGTCAGTTATCAGATGTTACAAATCAGATCAAACGGTTCGATTTGTTTATTCGAAATCCTGAAATTAGAGATCATCTTAAGCCGGATCTGATCCTTCGATTTGGAGATCAACCCTATTCCAGTTCCCTCCTTTGGGTGTTGGAGGCATGGAGTGAAATTCCCGTTATGCATTTCACAGCACGCAGGTCAACCCAAGACCATGCGATGAGTGTTCAACATAAAATTATTTGCAAAAAGCAGGATTCGATCAACCTGGAAAACATCCAATCAAACCAACCTGTAAATTGGGTGGATGAATGGTTGAGACATGAGAAAAAAGCCTCAAATAAATTACAGGAAAAACTGCATGATCAACAAAAATTAACCGACGGTTTTCTATTTAATTTTTTTTCAAATCAACTTTCGAGCAAATGGAATGTGATGCTCTCCAATTCCCTTCCGGCGAGGGATATGCTCACCTTCGGAAACTCACAGAAATATCAGTTTGTGAACCGGGGTGCGGCGGGAATTGATGGAATTATGTCAACGGCATTGGGCACTCATTTCTCTTCGAAACGCCCCACCTGTTGTTTCATTGGCGATCTCGCTTTTTTGCATGACAGCAACGCCCTATACGCGCTTCAGCAAGTTCACGACCGACCCTTTGTAGTAGTCATCATCAATAATCAGGGGGGCAACATTTTTCAGATGCTACCAATTCACAGAAAGGAAGATCGTATTGTCCCTGAGGAAATCTATCAAACTTATTTTCAAACGCCTCAGCAAACAGATTTCTCCCATCTTGCGAAAGCGTCCGGTATTAACTATCAAAAAATAGACTCGATCGATTCTTTGAACGAGTTCGACTTGAATTCCGTAAACGAGTCACTGATTCTTGAATGCGTAACCGACTCCAAAGCCAGCATGGATCTCCGCATCGATTTACTGAAATTCTAAATGTCAAATTCCAAATCACAAATAACACTTTTGGATGGTAAACAAAAAATATGATTTAGAAGAGAGGACGTTTCAATTTGCTAAAGATTGTAGATTAGCCATCAAAAGGATTAAAAAGAATATTACAAATATTCCTGATTGCAAACAGTTGATCAGGTCATCTGGATCTGTTGGAGCAAACTATATTGAAGCAAATGAATCCCTTAGTAAAAAAGATTTTATCTACAGAATAAAAGTTTGTCGTAAAGAAGCTAAAGAATCTGTTTATTGGCTGAGATTACTCTTAACAGATAAAACAAATCAACGTAATGAGTTAGAAATACTTAAGGAGGAGGCTACTGAACTCAAAAAAATCTTTTCAGCTATCATAAATAATTCTGTATAGTTTGAAATTTGTGATTTGCAATTTGAGATTTAGCTATGCATTTATTTACTGATTCATTTTATTACCATTGCACGATTCATCAGTCCAATCCAACCCTCCCCTACGTGTTGATGCTGCACGGCTTCATGGGCAGCGATAAGGTTTTTGATCACTTGATGGATGAACTGACTTCTTTCTGTAATCCAATCACGATTGATTTGGCCGGTCACGGAAAAACGGAATCTCCTGAGGATCCTAAATTCTATTCATCAGAAAGACAGGTCGGGCAACTCTATTCAGTTCTTCAACGACTTCATTTTGATGATCTGTATCTCTACGGCTACAGTATGGGTGGACGACTCGCTTTTCAATTGATGGCATCACACTCCAACCTGTTTTCGGGAGCGATTATTGAGAGTTCTCATTGTGGGATTGTCTCGGAAACTGACAGATCTGACCGACAAAAACTTGATGAGAAAAGAGCTCAACAGATCGAACAAGATTACAATGGCTTTATTAAAGAGTGGATGAAACTACCGCTATTTCAGCATACGCCTGACCCGATGAAATCTGTGTATCAAGATGTAATGAAAGCTCAGAATCCTAAAACAATAGCATCTTCTCTCCGCGGATTTGGTGCCGGAGTGATGCCACCTGTTTGTAATAAAATCAGTGAATTAAATCTGCCACTAACACTCATTGCCGGAGAACTGGATCACAAATATGTGAACAGAATGAGTAAAATTCACGAATCAAATGATCGATCTGATTTTCACATTATAAAAAATGCCGGTCATCGGGTTCATGCGGATCAGCCTGAAAAGCTTGTAGAAACTTTGAAGGAAGTAGTGAATACCTAAAAACGTTTTTATTCAAAACACAATCATAAATCAAAGCAAAAACAATGGCTTTAGCCACATTCAGATTTTGCCTAAGGCATTCGTGTCCTAAATGCTTCTTTCATTAGAACGACATGGAAAAGATAATCACATTCAACCCTCTTTCTTTTTACCTTTGCTACATCAATGAATTAAAACTGCCGACTCTATGATTCGATGTAAGAATTTCAAAAATTAATATAATACTTCCCTCTCGAGAGTGGAAGGTGAATACTCAAGAACGAAGCTACTTGAGTCAATCGAGGGGTGTGTTCAAACCCTTATTCAAGGCTCAATCTAACACACCCCTAAATCCCCTCTCAAGAGTGGACTTCTAATGATTTATTTAAACTAATTTGCATAAAAATCTGATTTTACCATGTCTGACTGGAAAACTGTTAAAGATTTTGAAGATATCACCTACAAAAAAAGAGACGGCGTTGCGCGGATCGCTTTCAATCGTCCCGAAGTCCGAAATGCATTTCGGCCCAAAACACTCTTTGAACTTGAAGAATCTCTCATTGACGCCCGGGAAGATACCTCCATCGGCGTGATTTTACTCTCCGGAGAAGGTCCGGCCGAAGATGGCGTTTATTCATTCTGCTCCGGCGGTGACCAAAAAGTTCGTGGTGCACGCGGATACGAGGGTGGCGATGGCGTTCAGCGACTAAACGTGCTGGATATCCAACGAATCATCCGGTTTATGAGCAAGGTGGTTATCTGCGTGGTTCCGGGATGGGCCGTGGGTGGTGGACACAGCCTTCATGTAACCTGTGATCTCACTTTAGCCAGTAAAGAACATGCCATCTTCAAACAAACGGATGCCGATGTTGCCAGCTTTGATGGCGGATTTGGCTCCGCTCTTCTGGCTCGTCAGGTGGGACAAAAACGCGCACGCGAGATTTTCTTTCTCGGGCGAAATTATTCAGCCCAAGAAGCTTTTGAGATGGGCATGGTGAACGAAGTGGTTCCTCATGACGAACTTGAAGAAACAGCATTTGAGTGGGGACAGGAAATTCTCGGCAAGAGCCCGACAGCCATTCGAATGATCAAATTTGCCTTCAATTTAGTGGATGACGGAATCGTCGGGCAGCAAGTGTTCTCCGGGGAAGCAACCCGTCTCGCCTATATGACCGAAGAAGCCAAAGAAGGCCGCGATGCATTTCTTGAAAAGCGAAAGCCGGATTGGGGCAAGTTTCCGTGGGTGGAGTAGGTTACGAGGTCCGGGTTTCAAGTTACAGGGTGCTGGGAGCTATCAGATGAGTTTTCAGAAAGACATTGTTTTTTTGGATTAGCATTGACGTCTTTAAAGCTGCCGATTCAAATATTGAGATCATGCTTTATAAAAGTTTGGAAAATACAATGTCTCCCTGACCTATTTTAGTTTATCCTACTCTAAAATAGAATCCGCAATATAGTCGGGAATAATTCCGGTGGAGTTGATTTTTACCTCGGCGTGTTTGCCGCGTGTATTTCCGGAGAGAACCAATAGTGTTTTGAGTCCGAATTTGTTTCCCCCGAGGATATCTGTGTGGAGGGTGTCTCCTACCATCAGGATATCGCTTTTGTCGAACTTGCCGGTTTCGTTGATATCATCAAATGCGAACATGAACATTTGGGAATCGGGTTTTCCGAACCGGATAAATTTCTGGTTGAGTACGGATTCACATAACCGGGAAATCCCACCAATCGCTACAGCAACATCATCTCTTGAAATCGGGTAGTACTTATCAGAGTTGGCAACGATAATCGGCAGGTTATTTCTTCTCAGAAAGTTAACCGTTCTGTTGATATCGCGGTGCCAGTCAAACCCTTCATCATCCAAAAAAACAAACGCGGCAATGTCAGAACCGTTTTCAATTTCCACGTCAGCAATAGGAACTCCAACCAACCCGTTTTGCATGATATAATTGGCGGAATTTTCGGTGCCCAAATAGGCAAATTTTCCTTTCCTGATTTTCAATTCCAGGAATTGTCTCGCCAACATTCCCGAGGTAATAATCTCTTTTTCTTTCAGTCCCTTTAAACCCAGGTCTTCAAACATTTGAACTTGCTGTGCCTGGCTGCGTGAAGCATCATTCGTCAGAACTCTGAGTTCTATACCCTGCCCACGAATTTTATCAATGGAATTTGCGACCCCGGAAATGAGTCCCTGGTGGTTTTTGAGTACACCATAAGAGTCTAAGAAAACGGCTTTAAAATTTTTAACGGTATCAAAAAAAGAGACTTTATTCATATAAACGGAACTATATATTTAGAGCTTTAAGTATAGGTTCGGGATCGAATTTCTCTTCGATCGTTGGCAGATGAACATCGTAGGCTTCTTGCTGAAGTCGAGTTGCAAAAATTTCATGGAAAAAGTAACGGCCATACTTCACCACATAATTCAGAAGGAAAAAGCGATACGCCTCTTTCAAAAATCGAATCTCTTTCTCTTTCAGAGGCGACACTTCGTGATACGCCTGCAAAAACACAATGAACCTTTCTTCTGTCAACCGGTCGATATCATAACTGAAAACGGTTTGATCTCCCACATCGGAAACAACCCGGCTGAAAAAGTAAAAATCCATCATTCGGGTACTGACCCGAAACCAGTCGTAATCCCACCTGGAATAAATTTCGAAATCGTCTGTTACTGAAAAGTTGCCAATATTCCAGTCTACAAACACAGGGATCGGATTGAGTGTGCTCATTCCCAGGCTTTCAAGATTTTCAAGAAACGTCCAGCTTTGAGATCTGATTAAATTTTCGTGCATCCGATACTCATGCTGACCCTCTTTGGTCTTCATAATCTCCAACAGATGATAAATATCTGAAGAGAGAGTCTTGGATGATTTTGGCAGCGTATTTTTTACACTGTAACATGCCTTATGAAACCGTGCTACCGATTTCCCAAGCTTTTCAATCTGCTTTTTATTCAATCTCTTCGGCAACTTCCGCTCCACCTTCATCGGCTTGTAAAAAACCACCCAGGCGTCGATGTACTCCGTCTTGTGCCGGTGTACAAAAAGTGAATTTCCTTTTATCAAAGAACGGGCAAGAACATTTTCAAACGGTGTTGGAAGATTATTTGCCAGCGCATTAATGATGCTGTGATCTTCCACGAAGTGCTCAAACTTTCCAAAATAGGATAGCTTGGCTATGATGATGTTATCATCCTCAAATTTAATTCGATATACGTGGTTGGTAGAAACTTTGGCGCTGACATCCGTAATGCTTGAAATCTCTTTACTGTCATCATAGCTCTCAACGGCCTCCCTGACAATGGAGTTAAAATCAATCTGAATCATAAAATCCTATTCAAAAAATGCGAATTCATTCATGCTATTTTCGAATCATATCAATATAGCAGACTCTGTAGATTCTTTTTCTACAGGCCTCAAAATCGCAAGTAGACATCTTACATCAAAAAGGAATTCGATAAAAAAACCCCGCTCCTGAGAGAAACGGGGTTCAATCTTCGAATACTTCAATGGGGCAGAATTAAAGCGCTGAGTGAACAGTCTTGATAATTCGTGCACCTACTTTATAAGGATCAGCGTTTGATGCGGGTCGTCGGTCTTCGAGACGTCCTTTCCAGCCATCATCTACTGTAGTAACCGGAATACGAATTGAAGCGCCACGGTCTGACACGCCATAGCTGAACTTATCGATGGACTGAGTTTCATGCTTACCTGTCAGTCGCTTGTCGTTATCATGTCCGTAAACAGCAATGTGTTCCTGAATGTGATTTCCAAACGCTTCACAAACTTTTGTCATCAACTCTTTGCCGCCTTCATCGCGCATTGCGCTATTCGAAAAGTTTGCGTGCATTCCAGACCCGTTCCAGTCGGTATCACCCAATGGTTTTGGATGCCAGTCTACACCAATGCCATACTTTCTGGCTGTTCGTTCGATCAGGTAACGGCCAACCCAAATTTCGTCTCCGGCACGTGCAGCACCTTTCGCAAAAATCTGGAATTCCCACTGACCTGCGGCAACCTCGCCGTTGGTACCTTCAACATTCAACCCTGCTTTCAGGCAAATATCAAGATGTTCGTCAATGATTTCTCTTCCAAAAACGGCTTTCGCTCCTACACCACAATAGTAAGGACCCTGTGGAGCGGGGTATCCGTCAATCGGGAAACCTAATGGACGGTTTGTTTCAGGATCTACCAGGAAATACTCCTGTTCGTATCCAAACCAAAAATCTTCATCTTCCTCATCAATTGTAGCGCGTCCATTTGTTTCATGAGGAGTTCCATCTGCATTCAATACTTCAGTCATCACCAAATATGCATTCTCCTTATCCGGATCCGGAAAAATAGCAACAGGTTTTAAAAGACAGTCTGAAGAACCACCTTTTGCCTGACCTGTTGAGCTTCCGTCAAAATTCCAGAGAGGACAATCTTCAAGTTCTCCACCAAAATCGTGAACAACTTTCGTTTTACTTCTTAAGGATTGAGTCGGCTTGTTTCCGTCAAGCCAGATATATTCAAGTTTCGAATACGCCATATGAGTTTAAGTTATTTTATGTTTAATTAAGTTAGCCTTAAAATTTGTTCGAGCTACCGGCGAATTCAATAATTAATAAATCCTTTTAATCGAAATCGCCACAAATAGCTGGTAAGATATTGACTAGAATTCTTATAATAAAGTTTTTTAGTCAAAAAAATATTAACAACTAACTTAAATCTATTTTTTTGATTTAAACCTTAATTATTTAAAACAAAAGCGCTTCCTATTTTATTTTTGTTAAAATGATACAAAAAGAGAAAGTTCTAACCCGAATATTTTTAGGCACAACAATAATCCCTACTTTTAAGGTTATAATTATCCACAGCTTATAAACACCCCATATCGTTGAAAGACTCTAAATTACGTATTTGGCTGAGCGCTGCCCGACCCCAAACACTTGCTGCATCCATCGTTCCGATTATGGTGGGGGCATCTTTGGCATGGAGTCACTATGCCTTTCGCCTCGATACAACCATCGTTGCATTAATCTGTGCACTCCTCATCCAGATAGGCACCAACTTTGCGAACGACTATTATGATTTTGTGAAAGGAGCCGATACCGATGAACGAATTGGTTTTGAGCGGGCCACGGCATTGGGTCATGTTCCACCCAAAACAATGTTGATCGCCACAATTGCTACCATGACCCTCGCTTTCCTGGTTGGCCTATACCTGGTTTGGGTAGGTGGATGGATTATCCTCTTGATCGGGATTCTGTCCTTGTTATTCGGCGTTCTTTATACCGGCGGCCCTTACCCTCTTGGATATAATGGCCTCGGCGATATCTTTGTTTTTATTTTCTTTGGAATCATAGCCGTAACAGGCACATATTATGTGAATGCGCTTGAATGGAGTACCACATCGCTTGTAGCCTCCCTCCCGGTCGGGGCGCTTTGCGTAAACATTTTAGTCGTCAACAATCTTCGGGATATCCACCAGGATAAAGTTTCCGGTAAACGAACACTCGGTGTACTGTTTGGAGAAAAAGTATTGAAAATGGAGTACCTGGGACTTCTCTTTCTGGCCTTTATCGTCCCTGTAATTTTCTATCACTTTTACGGATATGGAATTGCCATCATGCTACCCTATCTCTCTTTGCCCCTTGGCTGGAAATTGATCAAGCAGGTGTATTATCATAATGACAAAAGAGACTTGAATAAAACCCTCGAGCGGACGGCACAGTTTATGATCTTATTCGGACTTCTGTTTTCCGCCGGAATAATTCTCTAAAAATGCTTCAGTTATTTGAATATGAACTTCCTTTTCGAACGGCGTTTCAAACCGGCTCTTCGAAATTTAAAAGCCGGAAGGGAGTTCTTCTGTATTACCAGGAAGAAGGCACCGATTTTGTAGTAGAAGCTTCTCCCCTGCCCGGTTTATCCAGGGAATCATTTTCAGAAGTGAAGCATACACTCTTCAATAAAAAAACATTTATTGATGATTTTTTGAGAGGTGAAATCACCTTCGGAAAGATCCGGAATCTATCCAACATTAAAGCCCTGGATCTTCCTTCAATCCAATATTCATTAAGCTTCCTGGCATTGTCGATTTTGGCCTATCGCCGGGGAGAAACGATGTACGGCCTGTTCGATAAAAAACCGCCTCAGCAGATTCAAATAAACGATGTGATCGGACACGGTTCAACCCGAGAGATGAAAAATCAAATCAAATCGTCAATTGAGAAAGGATTTCGGACAATCAAAATAAAGGCTCCTCATCCGGTTGATGAACTCGCTGAACTCCTCACACTCATATACAAAAATCATCCCGAAGTTCAGTTTCGAATCGATGCCAATCAATCCTGGCCAATATCGGAATTGAATAATAATTGCAAAAAACTTGAGCATCTGCCGATCGAATATATCGAGGAACCCTGCAGGTGGAAGGATCTATCTGAAATCGAAGAGATTCAAAAAATATCAAGTATAGCCATTGCGTTAGATGAATCTGTATCCACAATCAACGAGTTAAAAAAAGTCTTAGCTGAATTTCCCACTCTGGTTCTCATTATTAAGCCGATGTTAATTGGAAATTTTTTAGAAATTCATGAAACAATTTCTCCATTCAGAAGTAGCTTTAAACAGACAGTCGTTACAACCACGCTCGAGTCGAAAATTGGTCGCTCAACGATAGCCTTAACAGCTTCTCTATTTGGGGATCAACAGATGAGCCACGGCTTATATACCGGACATCTTTTTGCTGATGACCTGTTGCCGGATTTTGAAATTGAAAATGGATCCATTAAAAACCTCCGAACAAATCCCGCAATTCAGTCAATCAGCCAGATTAAAACATCTTTTATAAAAAATTTGGGATAACAACATGATGGGGAGCCATATTCGTGTTCCAACGTTTGATGTAGCATCAAACCAGCTCACTTTTTTATCAACTGAAAACGAGCAGTACACATACAAAAATCTGTACCAATTCTGCGGCAAAATTCAGGCTGAATTAGCGGAAATCAACCCAACCGAGGAGAATCCGCTTCTGATTATTGCTGACAGTTCCATACCCACCGTTTTTATGATCGCGGCTTGCTTTCTTCTGAAAGTTCCGATCCTCCCTATCCACCCCGAGACAGATAATTATGAGTTGAAAGGAATCCTGGATCAGATAAAACCGGCAGCCGTTTTTACAAGTGAGGATCATATGATCGAACTTCTGGATGATTACGATCCCGTTGTTTTGGCCGATGAGGTATTAAAGTTTGACGATGAGGACGAAGCCCTTGAATTTTCGATTGATGACCCCGAAAAAATTGCAGGGTATTTCCTGACCTCCGGTTCCACGGGCATCCCAAAAATTGTACCCATTAAACGCCGTCAGGTGTTGTTTGCAGCGGAATCATCAGCCAATAATTTTAAACCATCCGATAATAAGTATTGGTTACTTTGTCTTCCGTTAAACCATGTGGGCGGAATCAATGTGATTTACCGCTCCCTTCTGTACCATTCCGCGATCTATCTGATGCCTTCTTTTGATGAGAAAAAAATTCGTGATCTTCTGCATCATCAGGAATCGTTTGAAGTGGCATCGATGGTTCCCACGATGTTGGTAAGACTGATGGAAGATTCATTTTTTCGCGTACATTTTAACTTTAAAGCGATTCTACTGGGCGGTGGTCCCATCACAATGGATCTGATTAACCGGTCTCTGACTCGCGGTCTACCCATTGTATGCAGTTATGGAATGACGGAAACATGTGCCCAGATTGCAGCCAACCCGATGCTTCAGCCCAGCGGCATGTATATTCCAAAGAAAAGTGTTGGCGCCATTTTTGAACCGAACGAAATTGAGATCCGCAATGAGAACAATGAAGCAGTACTCTACAATGAATCGGGCCACATTTGGCTGAGAGGTCCCCAAATTTTTGATGGCTACCTGGATGATTCGATCAATGAAAATTTCTTTGATGATAATGGCTGGTTTTATACCGGTGATTATGGTCACATCAACCGAAAAGGTCAG
>CAYRDO010000068.1:0-2019 GCA_964422985.1 uncultured Rhodohalobacter sp.
GCATATGCAAGAATCCAACACCCAAATAGTCATTCCCACCGTTCAAATAATTATTTTGAAAGGTTGGATGACGGCTATCAGGATTTGTGGCAGTTGTTGAGTATTGAAAGGTAAAATCCTGAGAGGGATCTACAATAGGTCCGAGTTCACTGTTTAATACTCCATTAATACCTGATGTGGCAGCTGCAGCATCTACGTGTCGCATATTGAGATATGCCTTAAGCTTGAGAGTATTTGCTGCTCGTACCCATGCATCTACTTTATTCTGACCGGTAAACTGTGGATAATAGAGATCTGATGGGAAAGATTGTCTTTCCTCATTCTGAAAATTAGCTATTGCAGAATCCAGAACATTTAGAGCTTCATTGTAGATACTTTGATCATCATCCAATGCAGGATTAAATATACTGGGATCTAGTGCCTCTGAATATGGCATATCTCCAAACATATCAACCATGGTGATCATGGTGAATGCTTTGAAAAACTCTGCCATACCAATATGAAAGAACTGATTGTTTTCTTCAGCAATTGGGATCAGGTTTTGCACGTCAATGAGAACACTCGCATAAGCGGTCTCATGAATGGCATCTAAGTCTTGTGGTGTATATGCAGATGCGTATGTACTTCCAAAAAGACGTCTATATCTAACTAGTTCACCGCCTTTTTCGGCAGCACCAGAATAAACACCTTCCACTGTTGTTACACCAGATTCATTTGTAGTTGGAGCTACAAATTGCAGTTGGATGTTATTCAAGAGAAAATCAACATCCACATTCTCAGGCGTAACAGCATTTGGGCTGTTCAGTAGATCGGAATCGATCACCTCGCACTGCACCGCAAACAGCATTAGAACTGTTGCTGCAACTATTTTATAAAATGATTTCATAATCAAAATTGGTTTTGAAAATTTTTGTTAGAATCGCACCCGTATGCTTCCGCCGAATCGACGTGCACTAGGACCTGTCAAATATTCAAATCCTCTTGCGTTACCTACTCCTACAGAGTTCACATTAGGGTCGAACCCACTTCCTTCCGGAACATTAGGAGCAAAGAACCACAAGTTATTACCAGTCACTGAAAGTGTTACCTGGTTAAATGGTGTGGCTTCTACAATTGCAAGGGGCAGATCGTAACTCAGTGATACTTCGCTCAATCGCACGTGAGTTGCATCATATACACGCAATTCATCAGAGCCAAAGCCGAAGTTGTCAAAGAATACACCGTTCACAGGAATCTGAATTGTGTTTTCAGAGCCGTCAGCTTGTACTCCAGGAAGAATGAAGGTGTTAGATCGGTCAACACGTGCTGTTTCCGCGGTTAATCCACGAGCCAGGAGTGTACTGATCCATGTACTGAAAACATCTCCACCTTTTTGATAATCAATCTGGAAAGAAAGTGAAGCTCCTTTGTAGCTAACTGTGTTTCCTATACCAACAGTGTACTCAGGATTTGGATTACCAATAATTCCAAGCTCTTGCTGTATTGGATAGTTACCATCAGTTCCTACAATTGGCGTACCATCTTCGGTTCGCTCAATTACAGAACCTTTCATGATACCCAGGGTATAACCTGGAATTGCAAAATTTCCGCGAGTATTAAATCCGCCGCCAATCTGAACCTCTTCAAGTCCTTCACTGAGTTCAATGACTTCTGATCGGTCAGTGTAGAAGTTGGCGTTGATATCCCATCTGAATTCTGAAACGATTGGGCTACCTGTTGCGGTAATTTCCAAACCTTTGTTTTCTACTTCACCAATGTTAATGAACGTAGACGTAAATCCTGTGGATGGATCAAGTGGTGCCTGTGTAATCAGGTCATTGGTTGTTTTGTCGTAATAAGTAACACTTAAACCAACTCGGTTTTCATAAAACCTTGATTCAACACCATACTCGAACTCGGTGTGAAGTTCAGGTTTCAAATTAGGATTTCCTAAAAATTTACTTGTGGCATTGGTAGTGTAGATTGATCCATCTGTATCAACAAATGCGCGTGCATTACTTGCCAACGTGTTTCTGGTAC
>CAYRDO010000068.1:2029-18936 GCA_964422985.1 uncultured Rhodohalobacter sp.
GGCGAACCAGCAGAGGTACCAACACCGGCGTATACTTTCAAGTATGTAAGAACGTCACTTGTAATACCGAAAGCATCCGAAGCGATGAATGAAACACTGGCTGCAGGATAAAGAATTGATCGATTTTCTTCTTCAAGAGTGGAGAACCAATCATTTCTGGCACTTAAGTTCAAGTACACATAATCTTTATACCCGAGTGTAAAATCACCAAATACACCAGCTGTTTGACGTTGCTCTCGTCGCTGAATATCACTAGCAAAGAAATTTGTCGAAGACTGGTTGGTAAAATTCGCGTGCTCAAAGAAGTCAAAGATAATCTGGTTTTGAGATTCAACTCCGTCTCGCTCCCAGTTTTCGTCGATAAATTGTGCACCGACCAAACCTTCCAGATTGAAATCTTCGGTCAATTGAGAACTATAGAGCAAGTTAAAGTTATGCTCCCAGGTTTGTTTCCTTGTTTTAAATGTCTGATACAAACCATCTGCCAATGCATCAATTACTACGTTACCAGAATTCATTCTGTATTCGTAGTTCTCAGTATAACTATCGTAACCCAGCCGATAGATTGCATTCAAGCCGTCAAACAGTTCATAATTCAATTCTGTACGGCCAAAGTACCTATCTGTAACGTTCAGGTTTTTGATGTTGTTAACCGTCCAGTACGGATGCTGGATGTCGTTTCCTGATCGATAGTATGCAGATCCACCCGTAATTGGGTTTTGAAAGGGAATTCCTTCGAGGTCCACAGATCGCGGAGTGTAGAAAACATCCTGGAAAACAGATGGTGTACCACCAACCGCAGCAGGTCCACTACCACCACCGGCTGCAAGAGGAGGAGTTTTCATATCTGTTAACGCCATATTAAAAGACGATTCAGATCTCAATCGTGGAGAAACCTGATAACTCATACCTAACGCAAAAGAGTTTCGGGTTAAGTCGTTACCCGGAGTAAATCCTTCCTCATAATTTCTGGAGTAGTTCACATTCAGTCGAACATCGCCCGTTCCGCCGGAAATATTCAATGATGTTTGAGAACCAACGCCGGTTCTGAAGAAAGACTCCATTGGGTCACCGTATGGCTGATAGCGATATGTACTGGCTGCCAAATCTGGAAATGCTGCAGAAAGTTCAGCATTGTTACTGAATGGGTGTGCAACGAGTACAGTTCCGTCATCATCAAACCCTCTGAATGAAGGGCCAAAGTTGGCAGGATTATCATCCGTGAATTTTGGACCGTAGTTACTAAAGAACCATCCAAACGCCTGGTCAAATCCGTTTCCATAAATGTTTTGGTAATCAGGTCGGCTGGCAATCTGCACAGCATTTACACCCTGACGGAACGTAACATCAAATCCGGATACATCAGATCCTTCGAGCGATCCACTCTTCGTTGTAATCAAAACAACACCATTACGGCCTTGCTCACCATAAAGGGTTGTAGCGTTCAAACCTCTTAACACTGAAACTTTTTCAATGTTAGATGGATCAATATCAAGGAATCGGTTCGGGTTTGTCAGCGGTCCGCCACCAACAGCAAAACTACTGGAACCATCATTCTGGCCCGCATCGAACCGAACACCGTCTACAACAAAAAGCGGCTGGTTGGAACCGGTAATTGATGTAAAACCACGAATAATGAAGTTTGTACCTGTTCCGGTAACACCACTTGTATTGGTAATGCTTACACCAGGAAGCTTACCGTCCAGAGAACGAACAACATCTGATTCAATATTTCGATTAATTTGTTCTGCAGAAACTTCAGAAACACCGTAACTCAGGGCTCTGGCTTCACGCTGAATACCGAAAGCCGTTACAACTACATCTTGCAGAGCCGTAACACTTGGAGCTAATTCAAGATCTACGGAAAGATCTGTGTTACCCACCTGGATGGCTGTTTCGTTTCTTTGATAACCGATAAATGTAGCAACGATAGTATAAGAGCCGGACTCAACACCCGTAATCTCAAACTCACCGTCTATATCGGTAGCGTCACCTTCCTGTGTCTGTTCGATAAAAACATTCACACCGGGGAGGACTTCGCCTGTGTTTGCATCAGTTACTGTACCTCGTACCGTCACCTGAGCAAATGCGTCAAGCGAAAATAGAAAGGCACATACTAACATAGTCAGTAGCTTATAATTCATATAAGACCTCATTTGTTATTGTTTTGGTTAAAAAAAAAAGCAGATGTACCCAAGAAGATTAGCATATTAAATCTCAGAAGAGTAGTTGCGGTTTTAAGCGCCTATAATGTTTTGGTTATTGTCCTTCGGCAATACGTGCGTACTTCTAGCCTACATTCATACTTGATACAGCAATTTAGTACTCTGACAAACCCATTTCAAATTATTTGTTAATTTTTTTAGCGCTAGATAACATACAGTTAAACACCTTTTAAAATGACCATCATTCCATAAATTTTTGAAAAAAATAGCTGATAAAGGCAAAAAAAATAAGTGTTTTGCGATAGCCCGAAAGATGGCTCCATTTTTGTTATTGAAATACCAGAATTGCTGTGGAAGAAAGTTTGACCTAAACTTTTAGGTATGGAATCACTAAAACCCGTGCGATTTTAATAAGAAACGCCCCAAACCCCTAAACTCTTTAACTCAGCTATTGAGATTCTATTAGGGCGTTCACAAACTCCAGCGATCTAAAAGCTGCATCCCTTGTTTGAGGTGCCCTAAGCAGCTGCCCATTCCTATATGGATAGATCCTATAAATCACAAAAACTTCTTCTTTTCCAAATTCCGGAGGTGAAACTATAATCTCATCTCTTTCCCGCATTTGATGATTTGCTTTATGATATCCATACATTCCGCTGGAAAGTAAAAAAAGGTAGGATTGATTCAGGTCCGGCCGATTATCACTACCCGGCAATCGGGATGAATTTCTTTGCCTGATAATGATTGTGTCTGATGGAATCTCTCCTTTTAATAACTCTTTAACTTGAATTTTTACGGAAACGTCAAATCCGTCATCCTCATACTCTTCCGGTTGCACCTCACTTACCGTTCCGATAATCGCCACATCGGAAAGCAACGATTGTTCATCGAAAGGGCGAACATTCGCTGTGATAGCATTAATCACATCAACCCCATTTTGATTAAGCTTATAATAATGTATGGGCTTTACTCCGCTTAACAACAGCACCATGGAGAAGAAACTGGCATTGTCATTATAATATGCAGGGGGCTTGTCTTTGATCCTGTTTGCCAACTCATTCTGCAGGATGTTTTTCATCACGATAAAATCGTCGTCCCAGCCAATCGCTTTCATATAATCTTGATGTGCAATCCCAACTCTCTGAGAGATGGCGTTCTCAGGTACAACCGTAAACAATAGAGCCATAAAGAAAACCGGCAGTAGAATTGCTGAATTGAATCTTTTTACTGATTGCATAAACAAAGTATTAGTGGATAGGATCTTATAAATATATCTACAGTAATGAATAAAACGAATAGATCATTTCTTTCTCAGATTTAAAAAAATTCCATCCTTCTCTGCTTTTGTCAAAAAAATTAAAGAACGAACCGGTTTTGGTATCTGTTCGAGGAATTATTCAGTATTGAAGCAATCAGAACGAATCACATCAAAAAAGAATGAGCAAAAATATTGTACTCATCGGTGGAAGTACCGGAATTGGATTGAAACTTGCACAGATTTTAAAAGACGATTATGCGGTTACCATGATCTCAAGAAATAATCCCGAACTTGAGGGTGTAACCCATCATCAAGCGGACATCATAAAAGATGAATTACCTAAACTTAATGAACCGATTGATGGATTTGTATACTTGCCGGGTTCTATTAATCTGAAACCTTTTAAAATGCTGAGGGAAGAAAACTTTAGGGATGATTTTGAGATCAACTTTCTTGGGGCGGTGAGATCCATCAAAAAATATGAGGAGAATTTAAAGGAATCTGAAGCCGCTTCGGTTGTGATGTTTTCTACAGTTGCCGTTCAGCAGGGACTGTCTTTTCACGCATCTATCTCGGCGGCAAAAGGAGCGGTTGAAGGCTTCATACGATCTATGGCGGCTGAATACGCTCCCAAAATTCGTTTCAATGCCATTGCACCTTCTATCGTTGATACTCCGTTGGCAAAAAATTTATTGAGGAATGAAAAGCAGAAAAGTCGTTCAGAAGAGAGGCATCCACTTCAACGAATTGGTGAGCCAATGGATATAGCCAATGCTGCTAAATATCTTCTTTCTGATGAATCAAGCTGGATGACGGGCCAAATACTGCACCTTGACGGCGGACTTTCCTCAATCAAACAGATGTAACTTACTTAAAAAATAAAAAAAGCCCCTCTGAAAATCAGAAGGGCTTTATCGTTAATTCGTATGATTTACGCGGTTAGTTCACATCCCACCAAACTCTGGTTAGAAGATTATCATCTCCTTGTCGCTCAACAGCTTGCAATCTATTTGAATTGTTGAGGGACTGTTCAATAGCCGGATATGAAAGACGTTTCGGAACGGCATCCAATACTGCTTGCGGACCGGGTTCAAGCTCCGGGTAACCGAGCCTTCTCCATTCGTACCAGGTTTCAAGGCCCTGGCTGTAGAGACTCAACCACTTTTGAACGGCCAGTTTTTGCTTATTGGCTTCGCTCCATCCTTCTCCTGTGTTCCATTGAACTTCTGACTGAGAGAGATACGTGTTTATCTCTTCTTCAGTAATTCCGGAAGGATACTCCTCGGTAGTAAAACCTTGGTGATTGAAAGCAACACCGCCGGCGAAACCACTGAGAACTTCGTCAAGACTTGCCTGATCATACAGGGTCATGGAAGCCCGAATGGCATCTTGGTAGAGGGTTTGAGCATTCTCACCTGTCCAACCTCTTGCCGCAGCTTCCGCACGGATGAAGAGAACTTCATTATATGTCATGATTCTGCCCGGAGATGATGGTGCCATAAAATAATGTCCCATTGTGGATGCGTTGGGCAGCTCAATGCTGTTGTCATCCGATCCATTGATAACTCCTTGGTAATTGTAACCACGGTCGTCTGTGTAGATCTCAGTGGCAACCGTTTCGGGATTCTGGTTTTGCAGCGGAACCGCATAGATTCTCATCCGCGGATCATCCAGTTGTGCAAGCCAGGAAAGAGTTGTATTACTGATTTTATGGTCAACCCGTGTTCTGGCAAACTCATTAACCGGATTATTATTGGGGTACGACATGTACTCCACTTTTGCATTATCCGAATGGCTGGTCATAATGGGAGCGCCGGATGAAATAATTTCACTAATACCGGCACTTGCAGTTGCTTCATCCACCTGAGACATTCGTAGTAAAATTCGAAGCCGCAGTGAGTTTGCAAACTTCTTCCATTTCATCATGTCTCCGCCGTAAATCAGATCTTCCGAACCGTACGGGCTGGAGTTCACATCAATACGATTTGCAGCATTTTCCAGGGTTGATAATAGTCCCGCATAAATATCTTGCTGGGAATCATAAGCCGGATTGATAATTCGGCTTTCAGCATCTTCTGCCAAGCCCTGAACAGCTTCCGAATAAGGAATACTGCCCCATAAATCCGTCATAACCTGGTAATTCCAGGCAATCAGAATCTCGGCAACAGCCTGCTGATTCGCATTTCCGCTTGCTTCAGCCTTATCCCTGATTGCATAGAGGTCTTTTTGGGTCGTTGAGTAGAACGATTCCCATAAATCATTAATGAGGCTAACGCGGCCGGAAAAATCGTACCGGTCTTCCTCGGTATACTGGATTTTCGCATAACTTTGCGCCCAGATGGCTCCGATATATCCATTCAAACCGCTCATACTATACAAGCGATTGACTGCACGTTCTTGTGTCTGCGGCAATATCAGCTCGCTAGGCACATCGGTCGGTGCATTGGGGTTTTCGTTGAGCCCTTCAAGGCTGCTCTCGCATGCAGTTGCTAATACGCCCATACATAATAGGGCTGCAAGTGTTTGGAATATTTTATTCTTAAATATCATATCTAGGTTCTTAAAGCAGTGTTTAAAGTGTAAATCTCACGTTAAATCCAACGCTTCGTACGGATGGGAACTGGTTAGACTCAAGTCCCTGTACGTTCCCTGCATTAAATGCTGTTTCGGGATCGATATGAGGAGCTTCTTTGTGAATAATCCACAAGTTACGTCCTACCAGGCCAAGATCTACAGAACGGAACGGCATATCCGTTAACCACTGTACCGGCAGTGAGTAGGAAAGTCTCAGTTCTCTCAATTTGACATAAGTTGCGTCAAAAATGTGAGATTCGGAGTTCCCAAAGAATGTACCTTCATTAAAGGCTTGAGCACTTACTGAGATGTCGTTAGGCGAACCGTCTTGTTTAACAGCTCCTTCTGCCCATCTTCCACCGTCAAAAACAAACCCTCCTTCACGGCCTTTCAGCGTTTCTTCAAGAATTCCTGTATATCGGCCAAACATGTACGTGGTAGATGTCAATTTTCCACCATACTTCATATCGATGAGGAAATTCAAACTCAGACCTTTATAGGTAATAGTGTTTGAAATTCCACCTTTCCAATCAGCCTGGAAGCTTCCAAATGGTCGTAATTCGCTGTCTACCAGCGGAATTCCGTCATCGCCAACAACAATATTTCCATTATCGTCGCGTACAAATCCGGTTCCGTAAAGTGTACCGAATTCTTCACCCGGTCGTGACTCAACAGTGGTGTCCCACGTTGAACCGTGAATAAGAGCATCAAGATCTTCAACCAACTCTGTGACCTCGTTGTTGTTTTTCGACCAGTTTACATTTACGTCCCACCTTAAATTCGGTGTTTGTACCGGTGTTGAACGCAACATCACTTCAATACCATTGTTTCGAACCTCACCTGCGTTAATAATCTGTTCCACATAACCGGATGCACGTGAAATTTGCACAGGCAGAATTTGATCTGTTGTGGTTTGATCGTAATAGGTTACATCAAGCCCAAGCCGGTTATTGAAGAAACGTAAATCGGCTCCAATTTCAACAGACTCAATAGATTCCGGTTTCAGTTGTGTATTTGGAATTACATCATCTAACGAATAGGAAGGAATGTCTCCAAAAGGTTCTACAGAATTGTATGCAGCCTGCAGTTGATAAGGATCGGTATCATTACCAACCTGTGTCCATCCACCACGGAGTTTACCATAGGTTAGCCAGTCGCCGGTAATATCGAATGCATCTGTGAAGATGAAACTAAGACTTGCGGAGGGATAGAAATAGGAATTGTTATCCTCCGGAAGTGTGGACGACCAGTCATTTCGTCCGGTAAGATCCAGGTATAAATAATCTCTAAAGCCAAGTGTTGCGGATGCAAATACACTGTTGGTGCGTTTCTCTGATTTGTGATCATCTACACTTTGGCGAACAGAGGAGTTTGAAATGGAATAAACTCCCGGAACACTAAGGCCCGGAGCTTCTGCTTCGTTCATGCGATAGGTACGCTTCTGAACTTCTGTACCGAGCCGCATATCAAAATACAGATCCTGTGTGAGATCGCGTTCAGCATTTATGATTGCATTCGCAGTAAGTACATTCAGGTTTCGAACGTTTTCAAAAAAGCGTCCGTCCGGATCATTAATCGTATTAACTGCATTCCACTCCGATCGGCGTTCTGTATAAAAGTCGTTTCCAACCAAACCGGTTACTGTAATCCAGTCGTTCAGGTTGTAACGGGCATTTATATTCCCGATAACTCGGTCCCGTTCCTGACGATTTCCATTTTTCTCCTGCATCCAGTATGGATTATCGTGGTAGTTATAATTCCAGTTGATTGGGTTTCCTTCTGCATCTTGATAATCCTGAAGCATTTCAGTATCAATCTGCCGCCCAATCCACTGAGTGAGCTGTTGCATTGGGTTTTCGCTGCCGTAACCTACAGCCGGCCGATTTTGACCGAGCAACTTATAATAATTGGCTACCGCATTTATCCTCAAATCTGAAGATAAATCTACACCCGTATTCAGGCTTACTGTCTGACGATCCAACTCTTCAGCAGGAAAAACTCCATCTTGCCGAAGGTCTGTCATTGAAAGACGGAAGTTTGCATCTTCATAATTTCCCTGTAGTGAAACATTATTATTCAGGGAAACGCCTGTATTGAAATAATCTCGAATATTATCAGGATTGGGTACCCATGGGCGTTCTTCACCGTCAGGAAACTGAGGAATCATCTGTCCATTCAGAGGGGGACCCCAGCTTGCATCTACACCGTCATATGTTCCGCCACCACGGCCATCAACAAAAGCAAATTGGCCGTTATAGCCCTGACCATATTCATTCTGCATATTTGGCAAATTGGCAACATCAGTAAAGGTCGTTTGAGAATCGAAAGTTACGCCGAGTCCCTGTTCAGCCTGGCTACCGTCTTTTGTAGTAACAATAACGGCACCATTTGCAGCTTTTGAACCGTAGAGTGCTGCAGCGTTCGGCCCTTTCAGTACGGTTACCGATTTAATGTCATTTGGATTGATATCCATCGCGGCGTTACCATAATCCGCAGAGTTTTCAAACTCGTCCATATCGCCGAAGTTACTGTTGTCAACATACACGCCGTCAACAATAAACAGCGGCTGATTATCTCCGGAAAGCGAACTAATACCTCTTAATATAATTCGCGAAGATCGGCCAAGCCCGCCGGACGAACTTGTAACTTCAACCCCGGCAACATTACCCTGGAGTGAATTTACAAAGTTACTTTCCTTTACATTATTAATAGCTTCTGTGGTGATATCTTGAGACGAATATCCCAGCGATCGCGCTTCACGTTCAACTCCAAATGCGGTTACAACCACATCATCCAAAGCACGGATATCTGTTTGAAGTGAAAAATCGAATGTAGTGTTATTGTTATTCACAGTTATTGATTCTCTGCGAGTGCTGTATCCTACAGAGCTAATTCGAAATGTGTATGTGCCATGTTCAACATTGGCTATTTCGAAATTACCTTCTAAATCTGTTGCAGCACCTGTTTCCAGCTCCACAATGTACACATTGACTTGCGGCAAGGGTTGTTCAGTGCTTGCATCTGTAATAGTGCCCGATATCGTGCTTGTTTGAGCAAAAGCATAAGCAGTCGATAGCAGACATAGAAATGAGCCTAAAAGTAGCTTTTTAAGCATATCTGACCTCATTTAAATTTTGATGTTTTGATTATTACTGTTGAGAGAAGTGAATGGATGTAGCAATTATATATGAGCGTATATTTTGCACATCATTATAAATCAGAGATGATTTACGGCTTCTATTGACAATCAATGATCGCCTCTGAGTAAAGATTGGTTAAAATGCCCTGGTTTTTTTGCCTTTGGTCCTAACATGTTATAAGGCAACACTTTCTCAAACTTAACGTGTCAAAGGATACCAAAAAGATGACTTTTTATCAAAGCTTTAACCTAAATAAAACAGTATACTTAGAAATGATAAATTAAATATTTTTATTCTTGATTATACTCGTATATAAAAAAGATATGGATGATACCAGATCGCCAAACACTACATTCACAAATCCTAAACTATAATCAGCTTAATTAATCACGATTCTGGGTATGGTAGTAGGAAGCCGAACCAGTACTTCATAATTCAGGTTATTGGTCATCTCTCCAAAAGATGCAACGGTAATGGCATCGTCTCCCTGTTGACCAATCAGCACAACTTCATCTCCTTTTCTCACATCCGCTATGTGCGTAACATTGATCGTGATCATATTCATATTTACCAAGCCCACTACTCCGGCCCGGATCCCCTTAATCAAAACATAGCCGGCATTCGTCAGGTTTCTGCCAAATCCATGCGTATAACCAATGGGAACCGTAGCAATTTTCATTCTTTTTCCGGCCAGGTACACATTTCCATAACCGATAAAATCTCCGCTGTCCACCCATTTTATATTCATTACCTCACTCTTCCATCGAAGTACCCGTTTCAAGGGATCTTCACCCTGTTTCAGATCCAGTGATTTCATGATATGCATATAGGTTTCCCTGCTGGGCCAAAATCCATACTGGGCAATTCCAATGCGAGCCATATCATAATGCATTTCCGGATGAGAAAGATACGCTGCCGAACTTGCAGCGTGCACGGGGGGCACATCATCTAAAATACCTTTTGCCAGACCCACGGCTTTTTTCAGTTGTTTGTCTTGTTTTTCAATCCGGTAATAATTGGCCACACTTTCCGCGCCGGCATAATGTGTGCAAATGCCCTCCAGTTTAATCTCATCGGGATGATTTCGAACTGTCTCAAACACATGCTTCCACGTGGATTCCTCAAAACCTGTTCGGTTCATTCCTGTTTCTATCTGAAGATGAACGCGTGCCCTTTTTTTCATCTTCTTGGCATTTGCAATTGTGGCGTTGAGCCTTTCGAGTTCAAACAGGTAGTATTCCACATCGTTTTCGATTGCCCACTCCAACTCCTCGTCACGGATCATACCCATAATCATAATGTTTGTATCCGCTTGAGTTTGAGTATTTTTAGCAAGCCGGGCTTCATTCGCGCTAAAAACGGAGAAATGATTCATCCCGGAAGCTTCAGCTATCGGCAGAAAATTGGAGATCCCATGTCCGTAAGCATTCCCCTTAATTACAGACGAAAGCTTAATGGAGTTGTTCGAATAATTTTTTAAAAACTGGATATTATTTTTGAGAGCGCCTTCATCCAATTCAATGACGGAAGGCTGGAGAAAAGATGATTCCATACAAAACTTCAAACTTAAAAATGTTGCGCTAAAATCGTCCCGGAGAGCAAACCTGAAGTTCAATCACAACGTGGGACTGCTTTCCAAAAAACTATAATGATTGGTAATAGTCAACTATTCCTCTGAACATTGCAATCCCAACGGGAATCAGATGGTCATTAAAATCATATTTTTCCGAATGGAGAGGACGTCTATCTTTACCGGCTCCCAACCCAAAAATGGCGATTGGAAATTGGCGGCCAAACTCCCCAAAATCTTCACTCCACGGGAAGGGCGCTTCCAATTCATGATAATTAACCCCTTCTTGTTTACTAACAGCTTTAATGATATCTGTACCTTCATCACTGTTTACGGTAGCACGAAAAGGCTCCACTTCTTCAACAGAAATCTCTCCCTCAAAACCTTTTTTTATCTCTTTAATGATTTCATACACCAGCTTCATTCCTACATCCAATTTTTCGTCGGATGCAGATCGTATAGTAAATCCAACATGAGCTTTCCCGGGACTGATTCCAAACGCCCGCTCTCCCATTTTTATATAGGTACAAACGATTTTGTTGCTTTCATCTCCATCCCGAAAAATCTGCATCTCTTCTTCAACTTTTTGGATGAGTTTTGCCACCGTACTGCCGGGGTTTAATCCCCGCTCGGGATAAGCTGCATGGCTAAAGGTGCCTGTTACGGAAATATCCAATCCCACGGAGCCCGCCGCAAACGGACCTGATTTTGCAATAACAGTATTTTCAGTAAATCCGGGTAAATTATGAAGAGCAAATCCGTGATCAATTTCCAGGTTCTGAAACCTCTTATCTTCAAGAACTTTGGCAGCGCCTACTCCGGTTTCTTCAGCGGGTTGGAAAAGAACCCAGATATCAATTTCTTCAGGTCTGTTTTTACTAATCTCCTTTGCAAAACCAACCAAAATTGTCATATGACCATCGTGCCCGCAGCCATGCATCGCATCTTTTTTCTTTGATTGATACGGAAGATCGGTCTCCTCCTGAACCGAGATTGCATCCAGCTCAGCCCGAAATAACAACTTCTTTTTAGGCTGCCTCGATGAACATTCAAATTTTGCCAGTACTCCATGTCCGCCGATGCCGGTAAAAATTTCATCGGCATTGCAAGCCTCAAGTTCTTCTTTAATCCGTTCGGCTGTCTGCTCCTCCTCACCGGAGGTTTCCGGATGTTGATGAATCTCTTTTCGAAAGCGAACGAGTTCTGATTCCATTTATGCTAGTTAATTAACCTTCGAAATTCGATTTACAACCTCTTCATCTCATCAAATAACCTTTTCAGCACCTGAATTTGCCCGATGTGATAGGTGTCGTGAGCCGTAATCCCCACAATGAGTTGGGCATATGTCCAATCTTTTTTTCCCGGACAGAGTTCATCTAGTTTTTCAGGCGGGAATTTTTTGATCTCATCAACCAATAGTTGATGTATATTTTGAAGCAGATCTTTGTCCTTTTTCCATTCTTTTTCTGATGCCGTCTCCGGAACAGTTGGAAAATTTGCCGGACTCCGTTCAAATCCTTTTGGAAATTCAGGATTCAATTTCCGAATGATTGAATATTTCCAGTACCCCATATGAAGTACTAAATTCCAGATGGAATTGCGCTCCGGTGTAGGTTTCCATGCAGCTTGTTCAGCCGAAACACCTCTCAGGCATCCCATTAATGAGGGGCCTCCATGCCAGGGTTGAAAACCGGTGGGCGGATCCAGAAGGTCAAGCACATCTTTTATTCGTGATGAATTCTCCATAATCCAAAATAAAGAATCGCTCTACTTCCACCAATAGAGAGATTGACTTCTGCGTGTTGGAAAAAATCAGTAGATATCGCCGAGTAAAATTCTTGGGTCGGGATATCGCTCGCGGGCTTTAATCAAATCCTTTTTGGTAACAACACCCGGCATATCCGGCTCACCCGGATCTTCAATACAAAGCTGATAGTGAAGGTGCGTCGGCCAGTTTCCATTTTCTGATTCTTTACCAAGCCAGCCCATCACATCGCCTTTCTTTTTCTTCTCCCCCTGGATGTGTAAATCCACACTTTCTTTCGACAGATGACCATACAGTGCAAACAACTCCTGGCCTTCCACCATATGTTTCAGGATAACGGTGCCGCCATAGTTTCCCTCATCATTTTGAAATTTTGCGTAGGCAATCACTCCATCAAGAACAGCATACACAGGTTCCCCGGCTTTCGCCCAAATATCAATTCCCATATGGATATTTCGGCCATCGGCATATCGGGGCGCATCGTACATAATAGCTCGTTTTTCAAGATACCCGCCTACGGCCCAACCGCCGGATTTTACGAACGCAGTTATGGAATCCCGATCGAATTCTGTGGTAAGATTAAACTCTTCGAATTCATCCGGCAGATCCATCACCGGATGAGTATCCATACGTTTTACCGCCGATTTTATAATACTTTCAAAATCAAATGAGGGCAGTTCCGACAGTTCCATAGTCTATCAATCTGCTACTTGTTTCTCGATGTAATCGGAGCTCATCAATCCGAGAGCTCCCATATATTTCAGTTTAAAACGAATAGTATCTCCAACCTTATACCCTTTTGGATTGGAGCCAACATCCAACACCAGCATGTCGGAACTGGCGTCGGAAATGGTAATATTATCATCCACCGGAATCAAATAATTAGGTTGAATATCAAGTACTCCGATATCAATAATGGCCCGATAGGAAGTTTTTCCCACATCTTCTTCAGAAACTTCTGCCTTTTGTCCCTGGGGATTCATTCCAAGTTCGCCCATCGGCACTTTTGGTTTTTCAGAGAGTTCAATAATCTGGGTATAAAGCTCCAGAACACGGTCGCTCATCCCTTTAATCACTCCATCCGTAAAGAGGTTTTTACCAAAGAACAGAGCTTCACCTACCCGGAAATGGTTGATTCCATCCGGAAGCTGATTTCTCAAAAGAAGCGGAATGGTAACCGTTGTTCCACCCGAGACAAGAGGAATTTCCTTCTTAAATCTCAGCTCGATTATTTGCTTGTAAAGTGCAAGCTGAATCAGTTTATCCCCATCGGGTAAAACGCCATGAAGGCAATTGAGATTTGTACCAAGACCAACCACCTCAATTCCGGGCAAACGAAATACTTTCTCATAAAAATTGATCAGGTCATCACGCATCACTCCTTCGCGCAAATCCCCCATCTCAATCATGATAATTACTTTGTGAATTTTATCTTGCCGCTCGGCCTCTTCGGAAAGATCGTGAAGGGTAGCCAATTCGGTATTCAGGCTGATGTCGGCATACTTCACAACATCACGAACAATATCTTTCGGGGGCGGTTTTATGTAGATTGTAACTGTATCCGGATCAATCTCTTTAATCACCCGCAAGTTACTTACCCTGGAATCGTGAACTTCCCCAATTCCAAGGTCAATCACCTCGTTCAGGAAGGCGCGATTTCCACAAAACAGCTTGGTGGTAATTCCCCATTTAATTCCATTTTCCTTGAACAGTTCGTCAAGGAATTCAAAGTTATGCCGCAATTCCTCTCTGTATAATTTTAAATAGGCCATATCCTACTCGTTCGTAACTTTGCGGATTTTTTGATAGTTAGATGTTTGTTTCATTTCTTCAATCTCATCTCAAGATACTTGTTGGTAAAACCAACCTTTTCGTATAAAAATTTCGCCGGATTATCGGGTTCAACATGCAGCGCGATATTACCGGTAGTTGCTTCAATAGTTCGTCTCATCAGCTCTTTGCCAACTCCTTGTCCACGGGTTTTTTTGTGAACCGCGATATACACCAAAATATTCTCCGGGATATACTCACTCATATTGGTTTGATTGATGATGACCGCGCCTAAAATTTCGTCTTCATCGTAGGCAAGAAGAATAAAACCGGCCTGACCGGGATTATCACCATAGGCGTATCCGATGCATTTTAAAATGGCTGATTTTGTATCACCGTATTCGTCCAGATGTTCATATAGAAATTCTGCAATTTCCTGTCTGGAAAACGGACAGGTACCGTCGTCTTTCGTTGATATGGTATAGGTAATATTCATGATTTTGTTGGATTCTTAACTGTGTACAGGCTTACCACCACAAAAATTATAGCTGATGCTGTAATGCCGAATACGTTGGGATCCAGACTGAAAGGTAACTCAATCCCCACATAGCGCAAAACCAGTGTTGTTGTTCCGCCTACAATCATAGCACTCATTGCCCCGGCGGGAGTACTTTTCTCCCAAAAAAGGGCTCCGATTACCGGCACAAAAAGTCCGGATACCATAAAAGAGTAGGAGTCCAGCATGAGGGTAAGCACATTTTCCATCGCTGCAGCAAGCAACAATGCCATTGCACCAATCGCTAATGTTACAATCTGCGAGAGCTTGAGAAAGTTTCCGTCATTCGGATTGAACTTCTTAAATCGACCAATGATATCCGTCACCACATTTCCTGAGGATGCCATCAAACAGCTATCGGCCGTTGAGAGAATCGCAGAAAAATAGGAGGCCATCATCGCACCTAAAAACCCAACGGGAAGAACTGTTCTGAGCAGCATCGGCAGTCCCGTTTCCGGGTCGGTTTCTGCTATATTTTGCGCGCCGAGATAATCAAACATTCCCTGATCGGCTGCCACCCGGGCAAAAAGCCCGAGCAGTACTCCGAGAAATGCCATAACCGGCCATTCAAAAAGGCCGGCAATATACCATGCTCTTTTCGCTGTTTTTTCATCTTTACAAGCGTAGATGCGTTGGTAGAGAGTCATCCCCACAAACCAGATCGGGATAATAGTCACCCCCCAATAAACAACATCCTGCCAGGCCAAATTAACAAGCGAAAGCATTTCGGGAGACACCGTACTTCGAATTCCTTCCATCCCGCCGATCTCTAAATAAGCAAATGGCACGCCGATAAAAATCAACCCGACCATCAAAACCGTCCATTGAATGGTATCGGTGTAGATCACGGCTTTTAATCCACCCATAACGGTGTAAATAACTGCCACTGCACCCATTATATAAAGGGCCATATCTAGTCCGAGCCCTTCAAATGTACCACTAGCGAGCTTAGCTCCGGCCAGCATTTGCGAACTTGTAAATCCGGCATATCCAATCGCTGAAATGATAGCAGCCACCAGTGCTACATTCGGGCTGTAGTAATGTTCGAAGAGTTGCGGAAATGTATAGGCTTTATCAAAAAAGGGATTTTGTTTTACTTTTGGGATCAAAAAAACGGCTGCCGACCATGCGCCAATCAAACCGGTAAAGAGCATCCATGAACCGGAGAGCCCCATTGTAAAACCGAGTCCGCCAAGCCCGATCGAGAAGCCGCCACCTACATCAGTGGCCACTACTGAAAGGCCAATGTGATAACTGCTCATGTTTCGGCCACCTACATAATAATCGTCTCCTCCCTTGTTATGCTTGAAAAAGTAATATCCAAATCCAAGCAGTCCTACGATGTATACTACAAACAGTGCGAGATCTATAAAGTGCATGAATCAGCTTCCGGATCGATGAGATATAGCCTGAAAATTGATCGTAGGTTGTGGCCTGTTTTATTCTGTTTATTATGAGTTTGAAAGGTACAAGCTTCATCAGCAAGCATCAAACAAAAACAAAAGAGTCCAACAAATCAGAAAATTAAAAAAGCTGTAATACAACCTAATTCCCCATTGATAAACACCATTTATTAATTTTTTTTAAAAAAAATTGACTAAAATTTCATAGTTTATTTATTCAATTGTTTAAGATTGAATTGAAATACAATAGAGGCCTGAGAGTTTATTGGCTTTGTTCACTCACTTAAACACAAGATAGAACTTCTGCACTTGATTACATCGGGGACCATCAAAGTAATCAAATATGGTAATTCAACACGTATCTGATTGGGCATGAACAACAAGGACCGAAATTTTTTATGGAGACCTGTATCTCTGGATTTTCTCACATCTAACTATAAAGGGACTGATAAGAGGCTTTATAGTACATTATTGGGGTGGGTTGTAATTATTGCCATCTCTCTTTTCGTAACTGCCAACCTGATGCAGCAGGAATGGTTAACTCTGACGTCTGACAGAGTAGAGATTATCAATTTCTTCTTGTTAAATCCTGCCCTCATCATAGGAATGCTCGTCCTGTTCTGGTTTGGGTTTGAATGGGGATTTATACCCGTATATTTGTGTACGTTCATTGTGGCATACATGTCAGATATCACCGTCCTTTGGG
>CAYRDO010000069.1:0-18865 GCA_964422985.1 uncultured Rhodohalobacter sp.
GTCCTCTCTTGGGTACCACAATCCTTGATTATTTTCTAATAAGTAGTTAATAATCAGGGATTTATATTTATACTTCCCTAGTAAAACACTCTCTAGTAAATGCCTTTCAATTTCTTTTTGGAAGATTTTTTTGAGTGATTATTTCCAATCAAATAAGCATAGGGCTCTAACGGTTCAATATTATCCATAATGATTTTAAGAATTCCTAAAAATGGAATCGCCAAAATCATCCCGGAAATACCCCAGATTGCTTCTCCCATAATTATCACTAATATGGTAAAAAAGGGATGAATATTAACCTCAGTTCCAACGATGTATGGTTCTAGTATATAATTTTCAATAGCTTGAACGATTAGGAAAACCAATAACACACCCAGCAGTAATCCAAAATCTCCCCCTTGGGCTAATCCCATCAAAAGAGGAAAAGCTGCCCCAATAATATTTCCTATGTAGGGAATAATGCTTAACAGAGCTGCCAATATAGAAAGGAGAATGGCATTTTCTATACCCACGATTAAAAGCCCAATAGTGTACATAAACGTTAAACAAAGGATAAGAATACCGCGACCGACTATATATTGTTGTGCTACACGGTTCGAATCTGTCATAATCTGATGCGCTTTCCTTCTGTGAGATTCGGCGACTACTTTTAAAATGAATTTTGAAAAACGAGATCGATAGTAAATAAGCATAAACAGGTATACCACCACCAGCAGAGCAGTTGCCAAAGTGATCGTAAACGAACCTACCAAACCGAGTACCGTACCGGGAATATTTTCAATTTGCTCAGAGGAATTACCCTGAACTGCCCTTTCTTGTTGCTGCATTGATAACCCAAAAGTATCTTGAATAAATTGCTGAAGTTGGGAGATTTGATAGTTGAATTGTTTCTCAATCTCAGGTATATCTTCTATAAAACCAGCAATCTGGGTTGATAACATTGCACCCAATCCCAGAAATATTACCAGTACCAAACCAATACACATTATGCTGGCAATAAGCTTGTTAATACCTTTTGACTCCAGTTTTTGACATAGAGGCGCCAGAAGCATCGCAAAAATAACAGCATAGGCAAGCGGTATCAAAAAAGCCCTGGCAAAATACAATCCACCAATAACTAAAAAGAAAAGTAACAGAACCAAGTTTATTTTAATAAGCGGGTGAAGCCTATTATAGGGTGTGGTCATTATTTCCTCCCTTCATCTTCTTATACTAATTGAGCTCCATTTCGTTAGAACGCTTCAGACCTGATAAATGAGGTGAGTCAATTTTCCATCTGCGAACCACCGAATGAGAAGGACGCAATGACCACTTTATAAATACGATACCACTCTCTTCAAGATTCTAAATTTCCAATCAGTAAATAGACATCAAGTATCTGAAAAAAGTTATATAGGTTTTCTTCCCTGGATGACTCGGAATATGATAGCAATCAAAGCCAATACCAGTAGTAAATGAATGAGCCCACCGGCACTGTAACCAATGAATCCAACCAACCACCCTATAACTAAAATTACAGCTATGAGATATAATAAATTATCCATGATAGTTCTCGTTTTGTGTTAACAGGAAAATGTCCCAAGGTTCTTATTGGGTTTTGATTTTTTTGGAAGGCATTCATCAAGCTGTACCTATCTCCCTTTTGTAATTAAGGAACTCGCTTATAGAAGTAAGCCCTCCAAAAAATTAGAGTACTCATTTCTTAAAAGGTTCCACTAAGAAATCGATCACTAAATATTACCAAATAATACCAGAATTGTCATCAGACCCAACACATTTATTCACTTTTTAAAGATATCGTTCATTTATATCTGCTCTTGCATACGTTGCTCTAAAACAGGTTCACAATTAACCCTCGATTCTAAAAAAGTTAACAGGTGTTTTTAAAAAATGGAGCCTGCCAGAACTTATTTTTTACTTCTGAGTGTAACTGAGAAACCGAAAATCATCAGGAAAAACCTATACAAAGATAAATAGGTTCTCCGGTAGGCCTGTTTCCAAATAAAGAAAGGGATAAAAATTTTACCTATGAACACGAGGAGATTATCTTACTGGAAAATTCTAAAAAACACAGCTGTTCAGTTTTATTCAGACAACCTGACGAACTACAGCTCCTCAATTGCGTTCTATCTTATCTTTTCGCTACCAGCCATTTTGATTATCACAGTATCCATTGCTGAGTCTGCCTATGAAGATCAAATTGTACGCGAAGCCCTGCTCGAACAGATTCAGATGCTATTGGGAACCGAAAGTGCTTCTACAGTCGATAAAGTTCTATCCAACGCCAGCATCTCAGGTTCCACACTGTTTGCAAAATTAGTAGGGATCGGCACCCTGCTTTTCAGTGCAACTACTGTATTTGTATCATTACAGGATGGATTAAACAAAATTTGGAGAGTTAAGCCGAACCCCAAACAGAACGTATGGAATTTTATAAAAAACCGGATGTTGACTCTCGCCATGGTCATAAGCATTGGCTTTTTGCTCTTGGTGTCTCTTGTAATTGACGCCATAATCGCCCTATTCAGTGAAATGATCACGCAAGAAACTTCTGACGCTTCCCTTTATATCATCTCCGGGATAAATATTTTAGTTTCAATAACAGTTATTACGCTGGTTTTTTCACTGATATTTAAGTTTCTGCCAGACGCAAAAATTAAATGGCAGGATGTATGGGTTGGGGCTTTCTTCACAACAGTGTTGTTTACTGTCGGCAAGTATTTGATTGGCCTTTACCTGGGTAACAGTTCAATAGACTCGGTATATGGCACAGCCGGTTCCCTCGTACTATTGCTTATCTGGGTTTATTATTCATCGCTCATCGTATTTATTGGAGCTGAATTTACTTATGTATATTCTCAAGAAAAAGGTCACCGCGTGCGCCCCAGCACCCATGCCACCGTGGAAAAGAAGGAGAAGTAATCCATAATGAAAAGGTAAATGTTTGTCGGTAAGGATTAATTTTCACGTCGATTAAAATTTTATCCGGAGATTATTTTTTTGAATCTATTGATTGAGAAAATCCGTACTTCGTATCTTACACAACTGGGTCACAACAAATGTTTAAACAAGATGAAAACCACACATAAACTTTTCCCCATACTCGCACTTCTTTTTTTGTCTACTGGATGCATCACGATGGAAACGACTACCCTCGGGCCTACAAATTTTGAACCGGTTCCTTCCGATCAAATCTATGTATTCTTCAGCGAGGATGAGATTGAGTACGATTTCACAAGAATAGCACTTTTCCATTTGGAAGGCGATGCCACATGGACTCAGGAAAGCAAAATGATCGAGAAGGCGAAGAAAAGAGCCGGTGAGATGGGAGCAAATGCCATCGTTTTACGAGATATGCATGAACCCTCCGACGGGGCAAAAATTGCGTCCGAATTTCTCGGTACTTCCGCTGAGCGGCGCGGAGCTATCGTTGCGATCCGCATTCACGATGAAGATGATTATTAGTGAAAAGCCTGGGATTTTCTCTGTGGCTTCCTCAATCCTGAAGAATCTCACTTAATACAACCCGTAGTTCGGATCCTTTTTGCCAGTTCGTTTCGATAACTTCATCACCAGTATACAGCATAACCTTATAGGTAATTGATTCAATCACAGGCAGATCTCCATCGATTTGTCGAACATGGATAATCACATCCTCTGCTTCTTGATCTGCTCTGAAATGTAATTCGGCAAATTCACCTTCTTGATATCCGAATCCATCACCTGCATCTGTATAAAGTCTGCCGGAAGCCGTTCCTGCATCATCCAGCGATACCGCAAGTGTTAACGAATCAGTGCTAAAATCTGTGGTATTTTGGATAAGCTTGCCAATCGGAAGAATCGCACCATCTCTAATTCTCAGGTCCGGTTGATATTCCTCATACTGCAAAGGTTGATCGTGCACATTTATAGTTCTCCAATCCCCCTCAGGAATTGCCGGATTTTCAGCCCATTTCGGAACAATCAGAAGATCATCACCCAGCAGAAACACATCATCTTCCTCACGCAGAGAGAGATCTGTAGCATCCGCAAAGAAAACCGGGCGCATGATTGGCATTCCACTCTCGGAAGCTTCTCGGAATAACGTATAAAGGTATGGCATCAGTCGGTACCGGCGTTCGAGTGCATTTCGTGAAACCACTTCAACCATCTCACCCTGAGCCCACGGTTCCTGCGGCTCGGTTCCTTTTGCAGTATGATTTCGAGAGAATGGGTAAAAAGCACCGATTGCCATCCAGTGTGCCAGGAGCTCAGGTCCCGGACTCCCAACAAATCCACCAATATCCGGACCATTAAATGGTTGCCCGGACAATCCAAGTGTAAGTGACATCGGGATCGACATCTCAAAATCTTCCCAATTCGATTTGTTATCTCCCGTCCAGGTTGCCGCGTACTGTTGACCTCCTAAAAAATTGGCTCGCGAAAGTACAAAAGGTCGTTTATCCGGGTTGATCTTGAGTATGCCTTCCCTGCTGGCTTTAACCATCAGCATTCCATACACATTGTGATAGCGCAGGTGTGGACCACTTGGCAGATTCCCGCCGCCTCTGTGAATATTCGTAACCGGCATTGTACCCTCGGGGTTATCGAACACTGCTGGCTCGTTCATATCATTCCAAACGCCATCAATTCCTGTAGCCATAAAATCGGTGTAAAGTCCCTGCCACCATTCCCTGGTTTCCGGCCGGGTAAAATCAGGAAACACACATGCACCGGGCCAAACCTCTCCTACAAAGGTTTCTCCATCTTCTGTTAAAACCCAATGATTTCCGGCCGTTCCGGAATCATAAATATGATATCCTTCCTCTTTAGCTACACCCGGATCAATCATCCAGATCGCTTTAAAATCTTGTGAGTGTAAGTGATCGTTAACTTCGCTTGGATACGGAAAGCCGGTAGAATCAAACGTAAAAATTTTGAAATCCTGCATGTAATCAATATCCATCCAGATGACATCCGCCGGAATCTTGCGTTCTCTAAATTCATCCGCCAGGTTTTTTACTCTAGAATCGGGATAATATGAATAGCGAGACTGCTGATAACCCAGCGTCCAAAGTGGTGGTAATTCCATTGTACCGGTCAGAGATCCTAAAGTTTTCATTAACTCCTGCGGATTTTCCCGCTCAATTACAATCACACGAAAAGGCGGCCCTTCTGACGTGATGGTAATAGGATTCGACAGATTAATGGTCTGCTTCCACGTATTATCGGCAATGATTCCAAATGAGCTTCCGTCCGGGCGAACCCCCATAATCCACGGATGCGATTGATACAGGCGCTTGCCTTCTCCTTTTCCATATCCATAATTATCTGTATTCCAAAGAACCACTTCAGTATCGTTTCGGCGTAACGGACCAGTCACTTCTCCGGTTCCGTACAGGTCTACATCTTCATCATAATTGATTTTTGCAATAGCTTTTCCATCTACAATTTCAAATTGGGGAGTGATCTGCCAGTCAGGAGTAACTGTACCTTCAGACTCAAGCGATTCTCGGAAAATCATAGATGGAAGTGTGCCTGAGGAGTCGAAGTCTGCCGGATAGAAAACCGCAACATTATCCCCCGACATAAATGATTCTTGAGCAAAAGAGTATGGAGAGCACGCAACAAAACACAGTACAATTAGGGATACAATTTTTTTCATCTATTCACACCATTTTTTGATTTCTTCTTCTATATATGAAAATGATTATTGAGAGAAAAATTGCAACACCTTTTAATATTTTTTGGGTCTGATATTCACCAACTCACTGGATTTCTCTTTCATCAAAAATTCTTATCAGTTTTACATAGGTAATTCCCCGATGTGAGAGTCCAAATTTATCCTATAAAGAAAGCGCTTACATTGCATTAAGTTCATCCTCATAGGATAAAACTTAATAAAAAGAGGATTGAATCATGAATACTGCTAAACTTATCATCGACGATGAATCATATGATCTCGATATTATTGAGGGAACGGAGGGAGAAAGGGCTATTGACATCTCAGACTTACGAAGCAAAACAGGACTCATTACGTCAGATTTGGGATACAAAAGTACGGGAGCCACAAGAAGTGCAATTACTTTTTTGAACGGAGAAAAAGGAGTTCTGAGATACAGGGGCTATCCTATTGAACAACTTGCCGAAAAATCTACTTTCCTGGAAGTCGCATACCTTTTGATTTACGGCGAACTGCCGACAAAGGAGGACTATCAAAAATTTACAAATGGCATCACAAAACATACCCTCATCCATGAGGATATGAAAATGCTTTATGAGGGTTATCCTGCCAAAGCCCATCCAATGGGAGTGTTGGCATCCATGATTGGCGCACTCTCTACGTTTTATCCGAATTCGCAGGGCTCTGATTTAGATTCCGATGAGGTGAATCTGACGATCCGTCGTTTGATTGCAAAAATCACAACCATTGCTGCATGGTCGTATAGAAAATCGCAGGGCTTCCCAATCATGTATCCACAAAACAAATTGGATTATTGCGAAAACTTTCTTCATATGATGTTTGCTCTTCCAACGGAGGAGTACAAAATCAATCCAACGGTTGTAAAAGCTCTGAACACACTTCTGATTCTGCATGCAGATCATGAACAAAACTGCTCGACATCCACTGTACGAATAGCTGGTTCATCTCATGCCAGTTTGTATGCAGCGATCTCAACCGGAGTTTGCGCTCTATGGGGTCCATTACACGGGGGAGCCAACCAAAAAGTGATTGAGATGCTGGATCAGATTCATCTTGAAGGCAGTGATGTTGCTAAAATGGTGGAGAAAGCAAAAGATAAAGACAGCGATTTTCGGCTGATGGGCTTCGGGCACCGGGTTTACAAAAATTTCGATCCGAGGGCCAAAATCATCAAGAAAATTAGTGACCAGGTACTGGGCGAACTTCATATCGATGACCCATTACTTGATATCGCAAAATCACTTGAGGAGGTAGCTTTGAATGATTCTTACTTTGTGGAGCGAAAACTCTATCCGAATGTGGATTTCTACTCCGGTATTCTCTATCGGGCGATTGGCATCCCGACGGAAATGTTTACGGTGATGTTTGCGCTTGGCCGCCTGCCCGGATGGATTGCCCAATGGAAAGAGATGAGAGATAACAACGAACCGATTTCTCGCCCGCGCCAGGTCTACGTGGGCCCCACTAAAAGAGACTACGTTGATATGAGCGAGAGGTAGATCATACCTCTTTCTGAAGTGATGGGATCATTCATCTTTTTGGTGGATGGTCTCACTTCACTTTCACCAATCTTTCTGATGTAAAAGATCCCGTAAACCCTTGATCTTATCCTCAGGTACATCACCATTCTGCTGAGCTATTTTCACAGCTTCGAGTCCCAGGAGTTTGTACAAATTTTCCTGGTCCCTTCCACTCAATTCAGATAAATGTGTTTGAACCGATTCGAGATCTCCCCTGGCAATGGGACCCGTTAACGCATCGGCCGGCCCTTTTTCAAAAATGTTTGTTACAGTTTGATGGACCAATGTTTCCAGGGCATCAAATCCCTCTTCTAATTCCACATCTTTCAGCAGATTTTCTACACTAAACATCAGTGCCACAAGATAATTGGACGCCATCACTGCGGCGATGTGCAGAAATCTCTTCTGTTTCTTCGTGAGTTCAAGGGATTTTGCCCCCATCTTTTGGATGATCGGTTTTAGCTGCTCTTTCACTTCCTTATCACCCTGTAAACTAACGGTGATATTTTTAAATCGATCACTCCCATCTCCTCTTTTGAATGATTGAATGGGATGCATGGAAACCGTTTTGGCACCTGATTTGTCAAGCACATCCAATTCTTCTGATGTAAGATTCCCGGAACAGTGAACAACTATTTTATTTTCCCAGGAAATGGTTTTTTCTGATAACAATTGAGCCGTTTTATGGATTAAATCATCGGGGGTGGTGATGAAAATCAGATCACCTATTTCATCATCATTTTCGGGGAGAGTTCTATCGACAGATTGTTCAGACTGACCAGAATAAATCAGCCCGCCTTTACTATTCCAGGTCGATCGAATTTGATATCCATTTTCCTCAAAAAATGTTTGTAGGGTTGAACCCAAAGCTCCGGTTCCGACAATTGTGACGGTTGATTTCGATGATTCCATCACCTGAAAATCGGCTGGTTTTGAACGACGGCGTAACCGGACTGGACATTCGAGTCTGAATCAGGCTCAAAATGTACTCTCAATCCCCATTTTTTTGAAACAAGCCATCCGGCAGCCCAGGCGCCAATTCCATCAATCTTCGTCTCTCCACGATTCAACCTATTTAAAAAACCAGAGATATTTTCTTCATCTAACAGGCTTTGAATTTCATTGATCTCTAGCTGATCAGACAAATCACAGCAAACAACCAAAAGAGCATTTCTTGAGGGTAAAATCTCCTGTAAAGCTGCAGCGAGTTCTTTTATGATGGGAGGACGTTCATCCGTAATCTGAACGTGTAAAACGGAAAAATCTTCCAACACATACTGCAAAATCGGTAATTGTTGAAAGAGGCTTACCGAGTCGTCAAACGCATCATCATTGATGAAGAAATCATCATCTTCATCCGCAAAATCATTACGCAGGCGTATATTTGCATTGATCTCTCCAAACTGAGTTTCGATCGTTTTAAAAGATGGCATTGCCAATTTTTTCTCAGCTTCTCCCGGTGTGGATTCCACAATGACAACCGTATGAAAGTCAACGGACCCAATCTGAGAATAGGTTTTACAAACGGACTCAAAGTTCTCATCCGTAATTTTTGTTGGTGTAAAGAGAAGTCTCGTCTGATTTTTGTTTTTCTCAGAACTTGATGCGGCGCCTTTCAAACCGTTTTCTATTTCTTCGCGGCTGATTGATGTGATATCCATTATAACGGTAGTTTTTCTACAAATGATAACTCTTGGTAACAGACTGATATCCAATGATTTTGATGCTGAAAACTACAAATTTTTGCCTCTTTTCCATCATCAAACTGAACTCCAAAATGATTCTTTTCCATCAACGATATTCGGACACTTTTCATCGGTTTACGCAACCCGGTACCGATCATTTTCAGGGCAGATTCTTTGAGTGTCCAGATTCTTATCGGATCCGTTTCTTCATAGAGAACTTCAGATTCTTCATGGTGTTTCATCCGGTCAAGCAACCGTAGATTCACATTTCGGTCGCTGTGCTCCATGTCACATCCCACATTAAATTTCTTGGATATGGCTCCGGAAACGCCATCGTTGGTATGCGAAAAACTGACTGAAATCTCTTTCCCGTCGCAGTGCACTTCAGGCTTTTCATTCTTCTCTGTGAAAATTTTTACCTCATGTGCCTCTAAAAATTGATCAGACATTCGTTTGATGAGCAATCTGCCGGATTGATTTTGAACCACTTCCAGATCCTCTTTTTTGATATCCGTTTCAAAATGTTCGAAACAGACAAAGATGGTATCCGGTAGACAAGTCTGTGTAAGCCGTTGTAGAGGCGATTCTTGCGTTTTCATAGACAACTAAAAGCTACCAAATCCAACTTTCATCTTCTAACCCAGATTTCTCATTCAATATTCGAGTTCATTTACATCTATACAAGATGTTGAATACCACGCCGAAACGTTCATTCAGATAATGCTTTTTTATTCTCGCAGATTTCCGCGAAGTATATCGCAGTGTTGCGTTGAATATTGATAAATTCGGAAGAAACTATATCTCTTCGAAACTCTGCGGGATAATCAGCGAGCCTCTGCGAGTAACTACTGTTGCTAAATCTTACTCAGGTAAAAACAATTCGTATGAATATCACTAAGGCGTTTCTGATATTCAAAAAGTTTGGTGATTATCAAGGATTTTAAATCTGATGAATTGATTTGAACTATAAATGCCACTTTCCGTGAACTTTTCTTATCTTTTTCAGTTCGAAAATTAATCAAATCAGACTAAAAATTTAGATGAGTAATACTGAATCATCGCTAAGTGAACAGCAAGAAATCAGGCTTGAAAAACTGAATGATCTCCGTGAGCTTGGTGTAGATCCCTACCCTTTTGAATATGATGTAACGCATCACTCCAAAGAAATTTTAGACAATGAATCTGAGTACTTGACAGATTACGAACCAGCCGAGGATGCAATTCGGGTTTCCGTAGCCGGACGCGTAATGACCCAGCGAATTATGGGGAAAGCATCGTTCTTCAATCTGCAAGATTCACAAGGAACCATTCAAATTTATATCCGCCGAGATGATGTGGGCGTGGAAGAGTACAACAAAGTGTTCAAAAAGCTGGTGGATATCGGTGATTTTGTGGGCATCAAGGGACATGTATTTAAAACCGGTACCGGAGAGACGACAATTTTTGCAGATGAATTTCATTTTCTCGGTAAAACCGTTCGTCCGCTGCCCACACCCAAAGAGGTAGAAAACGAAGATGGCGAGACGATTACGTATGATGCTTTTTCTGATAAAGAGCTCCGGTATCGTCAGCGATATGTAGATCTGGTTGTGAATACCGACGTGAAGAAAGTATTCAAACAGCGCACCCAGATGGTGCAAACCATGCGGAATTTCATGAATGATCGTGGATATATGGAGGTGGAAACTCCGATTCTTCAGCCGATTTATGGCGGAGCTTCTGCGCGGCCGTTTAAAACTCATCACAATGCGTTGGATATGGAACTCTATCTGCGAATCGCAAATGAGCTCTATTTGAAGCGACTCATTGTTGGCGGATTTGATGGCGTATATGAGTTCTCCAAGGATTTCAGAAATGAAGGACTTTCCCGATTTCACAATCCGGAATTCACGCAGGTTGAGTTGTACGTAGCGTACAAAGACTACAACTGGATGATGGATTTCATGGAAGAGATGATTGAAAAAGTGGCTCTTGAACTTCATGGTTCCACAAAAGTAACTGTTGGCGAAAACGAAATCGATTTCAAACGACCGTGGCCGCGAATTCCAATGTATGATGCAATTGAAAACGAAACCGGTCACGATCTGTCTGATAAATCAGAGGATGAAATTCGTGACATCGCACGCGATCTCGACATCCATGTTGAGGACGGAATGGGCAAAGGCAAATTGATCGACGAAATTTTCGGGGAAACGGTTGAGCCGAAACTCATCCAACCGACGTTTATCACTGACTATCCAATCGAGATGAGTCCGCTTGCCAAAAAACATCGAACCAAAGAAGGACTCGTGGAGCGGTTTGAAGCGATCTGTAATGGTAAAGAGATTGCCAATGCTTTCTCCGAGCTGAACGATCCGGTGGATCAGCGGGAACGTTTTGAGGAACAAGCTCGCCTCCGAACCGAAGGAGATGACGAAGCGATGACTATTGACGAAGATTTCCTGAAAGCGATTGAATACGGCATGCCTCCAACCGCCGGTATCGGAATCGGAATTGACCGTTTAGCGATGATCATGACCAATTCAGATTCCATTCGTGATGTGCTGTTCTTTCCATTGATGAGACCGGAATGATGCAAGATGCATGCAGGATGCGAGATTCAAATCAATATCCGTAGGGTAATTCCTGAATTACTTCTACGATTCACAATCTAAATCTATAATAGGATGGCGCAAGCATCTTTGTTGTGCCCACTTATTTTGGCACAAACGAGACGTTTGCGCCATCATACTGACAATTAAACATCTGAATCCAGTTCTCTGAACCATGAAACTTGAACCCTGTATCCTGAAATGAAATTCACCTGGTACATAGCTGGTAAGTACTTCTGGAGTAAGAGACGAGATTCTCGTTTTCTCTCCTTCATCAAAATGATGGCAATTGGCGGAGTGGCTATTGGATCCGCCGGTTTATTGATTGCACTTTCAATCGTTCATGGGTTTAAGTCAACAATCAATGAGAAGATTGTAGGTTTTGCGCCGCATATCACGGTCAATACATTCATGAATGACCCGCTCCTCCGAGCGGATACTCTTCAAACCTATCTCTCCGATTTTGAGAATGTTGAGGAAGTCCAACCGGTCGTTTTGGGGCAGGTAATGATACAAGCGGGAGGTGATGTAAGCGGAACACTGATCAAAGGTGTTCCGGAATCCGGTGATGTCACTCAACTTCGTGAATACATTCTGGAAGGGACCTACGATCTTTCCATTCAGGAGAGTGGATTACCGGGCATGATTCTCGGGTTAGATCTCTCCCGAACGATTGGTGCAAATGTCGGAGATAAAATCACTCTTTTCGCCCTCGAGGGTCTTCCCACACCATTCAATACGCCCGAAATTCAACAGTTTACGTTAACCGGAATCTATGAAACCGGCATTGGTCGTTTTGACGATAATTTTGCCCTCACAACAGACAAACCGGTCCGCGAGCTGTTTGGATACGATCCGCAGTATGCCAGCTCAATGGAGATCAATGTAAGCAATCAGGACCAGATTGAACCTGTGTATAGCGATATTCGTGATGCCACTCAGTTTCCTTACGTGACTGAAAGCATCTACCAGCGATACCGAAATATTTTTGCCTGGATCGATCTTCAGGAAGAGACGATTCCGCTTGTAATTAGCGTGATGGTGATCGTTGCCGCTTTTAACCTTATTGGTACCGTTTTAATGATGGTTCTTGAGCGAGTAAAGGATGTCGGAATTTTGAAAACGATCGGAGCAAAAAGCAGCGCTATCCGCAAGATATTCTTGCTCGAAGGAATATTTGTTGCTGTATCAGGACTGATTACCGGAATTGGGATCTCACTTCTTTTCTATTGGCTCCAGGTTACCTATCAAATCATTCCTCTCTCCGAAGAGAACTATTACATGAGCTATGCGCCCGTGGAACCTCATCTGCTTGATTTCATTATTGTTGGCGTGGTTACTCTGATTCTTTGCGCACTTGCCTCTTGGTTACCCGCCCGAATTGCCGCCCAAACCGATCCGGTGAAAGTTCTTTCGTTTGGGAAGTAATAACAATCGGCTGGCGATTGCCTTTTTCGCCTGCCGAATGAGATGCTTTTTTCTACCACAAAGACACAAAGAAGGCGCAAAGTTCACTACACTGTGTCCGCTGTGAAATACTTTGTGCCGCTGTGGTTTAATTTTCCCTTGTTGACTACCTCTCTCTACGTCGACCGAATATTTATCCGAATACTAAACCTGATATCATGCGTCGTTCTCTTGAAGGTCCGGGTTGATTTCGGAAGAATCTGGCTGAAAGCATACTCAAAATTAGCTTGAATGGTATTGGAAAATCGATAGCCCACAACAGCACTGGCGTTAATTCTGGATTGACCATTCACAGCCCCGGGTGTGAATGAATAGTTATCCGGATCTCTGTCGATCACTCCGGCACTTTCCTGCAAGGCAGCATCAAGGTTGGCATCGAGAAGGAAACGCTGTTCGGTATCCTCAATCAGGCTTCCGTTAAACGTCAGGTCCACATTATTTGCAGTTCTTCGAACAAAAGGAATTTGAAAATTTCGAATCGTATAGGCCAGCGATACCCTCAGGCCCTTGGAAATCCGCTCAATAATCTGGCTGTTCGCAAGCGATAAACTCGTAATATTACTTGTCTCATATCCCAGCTGACTCCTCAGGCCGTTATCCCACGTAATATTCAATTGTAACAACGGTGAAAATCGTTTCTCAATATTTACAGTCGTCGGTTCAAATTCAGGTCTCTCATCTTCAACCGTATAAACACCCACGCGACGGGTAATCATCTCACCGGGATTGTTATTCAGATTCCACCCGATCCGATAAAGTCCCTCATAAGCGTGAGTAAGAGTTGCCCGTTGCATTATATTTCCAATGAACGGAATCCAATTCTCAATTCCGGTCCAGTTGATCCTCCAGTTTGGAAGTGGAAACGCCGTAAAGTTCTTTTCCCCGATTGCTTTATTATTACTCATGTATGCTGACCGAAAATCACGCTGAAGATCCACAGGGTTCAACAATGTATTATTCCCACCTTCGGGATCACGAATCACATTCTCTGAATCAACGATTCCATCAAAAGCAGTCTGTAACTGATTTCTGAAAAGTTCTCCATAACCCGGACCAAAGGCCCAAACGCTGGATGCAATATTTCCGGATGCACTCAACACGGATGAAAACTCATTCTGAGGATTTAGTGACAACGACTCCGATCTACGCCGATCCCACTGCGTTTGCCAGTTCAGATCTACCGATACATTCTGGAACGGATTGAGACGGGCCGTCATCGTCACGTTATCTGTGTAAGTGTTTGATGACGGTAGCTGAATGGTTGACATTCCATTTGGATTGGAAATCAAATCTTGCTGACCGATACTTTCAAATATCCCCAAACGATACCCGAATGCCGGAGCAATGGATTCACTTCCAAACATATCGAAAAATTGTGAGGAACCGTTGTAACCGCTTTGCGCAGAAGTTTTTGAGTCATTGTAAGTAACATCAATCGATTCCAAACTGAATACTGCCAATGCCGCTTTTCGACTGTAATACACCAACTGTTCACCAAACCCAAAGGAGGTGGTATCCGCATCCGCTTCGGTGGATTCATCTCTTCGTAACTCCATGCCCTCTTCATTTGCCTCCACCGCATTTTGATAGAAGGGTAAGCGATTCAATAAATTCTCAGTATCGACCCGAAGCGTGTTATCCAACCTGAAGTTGTTGGAAACCCTTGCTCCCAGATCAGATCCAAAGGGTGAGTTTTCCCACCGGAACCCTCCAGAGTACCGGCTGTTATACGACAACCAATCAAGGAACTGAACCTGGTTAAACCGGGGCTGCCAGCTCGCGGTGTAGTTTTCGTTATAGCTGTTTCGCCGGGCTGACTTATCACCCGAAATGAGATCCCCAAAAACCTCCATCGACGGCAACGGTTCAAATGCAGTGCTGTCAATTCCCGCGAGTTCAGCTTCTTCAGTTGCGATTCGTGTCAAATCGTAAACTGTCTGTGACTGAAACGATGTTGAGATTGAACGGGTGAGATTATACCCAAATCCGGCAACAGTGCTATAATTAAAATTGTGAGTTTGCTGAAGAGGCTGCTCCACCTCATTCGGTAAAATCCGGCGTTTACGCTCCTCATAGGTACGCTCGGTGCCAATCGATGCTGTAAGGTTTGTTGGCATATATCCTAACTGTAAACCTGCCAAAACATTCAGAAGAGGAATGTCCTGGAAAAGATAGAACGGCCGGAGAAAACTAACATTTCGAAGTGTGAGAGAGTATCGTAGTGACCCGTTAAAATTCCAGTTATCCTGGAAGCGATATTGAGGACTGCGGCTATCCGTGGTGTTGTATACATAATTCAACGTCGTATTATCCAGCAGAAGCCGGCCAAGCTCGCTCTGTGAATTGGTTTTTGATACATTTGAAAAGTTAATGGCATAGGTCTCGCTGAACGTTTCAATCTCTCTTTTTTGCTGATCAATAAGCCGGTCTTTTTGATTCGCATCAATATCGGCGCGGGAGTTAACAGCCTCCTCAAAATCAGAAAAACGAATATCACCCTGGTTTGGCAGATATTTAGGGATGGATGATGAACGCCTCGTCGATAAATTCACGGGAATACTCCAGCCAAATCGCTCAGGAATAAAGCTATCCAGGTTGACCGATGTATTCACATCATACGCAAACTCATTACTCACTCGCCGCTGACCCAACCTTGAATCCAATGAACCAAATCCCTGTGTCTGACGACTAATATTCGCATTTACCGTCGCAAAATCTGCCAGTTTAATGGTTGATTTAGCATTGGCCGCCCATCCTTTTTCATTATCAAAACCGGAAACGCGCAGCTCATTCAGCCACATTTCAGCATTTAAAACTGGCGTTCCATTGCCGGACGGATTGTTAGGATCAAACGGATTTTTGATCCCCATCCCGACTTCGGTCACACGTCCCAGCGAAGGATTCCCTTTGATCGCAACCACCGCGCCGGGGACGGCATTTTCAAGAATATCGGATCGCTCATATACTTCTGAAAATGAATTTCCCTCCTCCTGATCGCGAAGCTGTTTTAATTGATTAAATGCGGAGAGAACAATATTCATGCTATTCTCTTCATACAGCCAAACCTGTTCGGCTTCCTCCTCAAGCTGTGCATTATCGCCCGGCTCAAACGGTTGATATGGAAAGTTCGGATCCGACGGTGTGACCGGCTGTCGATATTCGTAATAGTTGTTCTCCAAGTCATTCCCGAAGCGCATCACAAGTTCGGCATCTTCACGATTTTCATACCCCTCTCCGTGAACAAACATCCGCATATTCGAGTAATTCAACAGGTCTAATCCCCCGGGATATACACGTCGAATTAGCTGAACGGCTCCGGGACTTAAATTATTGACATCCATAACGATAGACTGTTCATTTTGGAGGGATTGTAACTGCGACGCCCTGTTCTCAGCCCGGATCGCTCCCTCCGGCTGACGATAAGGAATCGGCCTGCGATTGGAGTTCTCTTCAATGTTCAGCGAGCTGATTCTCATCTGGGCAGAAGGATCGCTTTGTTCATTAATCTCTTCATCCTGCCGCCACTGGCTTCCTACAAATTCAAGTGTCGCAAAACGAAGTGTGAACGGTTGCTCATAGCCCGACATCCAAATTCGAATGTAAGTGATATTCTGAAAGTCATTGATATCCCCGATTTTTCGCTCGAACTCACTCAACGGGATACGAACCTGGTACCATCGATCCTGCTGACGAGAGCCCGGTACCCGGTCGGTAATAAACGTTCCCGGACTTCCGATTTCAAGGTTGGCCTGATTGGCGGGATTGAGATCCACCTCATACTGGAAATATGCATCCGTCAATGAAACCGTAGATGGATTCACCAATCCCTCTGTGTTAGGACGATTTGTAATCGCTCGTTTATCATCCTGATCGATTGGGGTATTTCCGTCATAATAGCCTAATAATCGGTGAAATCGCTCATGCAGGGGCAGGTCCTGAACGGATTGCTGGCCATAGAACACATAGTCGTCATTAGACGGGTCGGATATGATATCCTGGAATTCAGGACTGTTTGCCCCAAACTGCTCCCGCATCTGATCAATAAATTCTTCAAATACCGTTTGTTCATTTAGATTATTTACACCTTCAATATTCGGCAGTCCATCCAAACCAACGTCTTCTAAATCCCGGTTGGCGTTGGAAAACTGACCTTCCGGCGGCGGCGGATTTGCGGGAATCGCTGAGCGTGGATTTGTGGGATTATCCAGAATCAACGTTTCCGGGTTGAGTGCAAGACCATCCTCTGTGTTTAATTTTGTATTCGGTATAACATCCTCAGTCGTCAATCCAATATCGATGTAAATTTTACCGTCATAGTCCTCTATTGCGGCGCCTCCCTGCATCTGTCCGTTGGGCAGTACGGGCTGAACCCAGAACTCTAAAAACTCGATATTGTTTTGGGAAAAGTCCTCCTGGCCGGCCGGAATTACAGCAGTCATTCCACCCCATGTTCGCTCACTCTCACCTTCTAAAAGAGTTCTTAGGTTATCATTGTAATTATATGGACCTCTTGTAGTTGGATCATAGAAAACATCCAATGTATTGATTATCTCTTCCTGTGGATTTTGTGTCTCCCGCCCCGGAAAAACATCCGTCACTTCTACAGGTTCAGACTCAGCGGTAAATTCGACACCATCTAAAATGGAAGCGATGTTTCTTGGAATCGTATACCAGGCGAATTGAGAGCGCAGGTCGGAACGCTCCCGACGGGATTCTGTACTTGCAACGGGCGTCCCCGGAAAATCATCCTCTTCAAAAAATGGAGCATCTGCATCGTATCCCGGAACAGCAGCGGGGGCAGCCGCAAGATTCCAACGCGTTGCGTTAAGAAGACTGATTTTTATATTTGCACCTTCAAAATCATCGATAAAAGCCAGACCGTTTTCTTCATCAGCGAAAAGTTCATTATTCCGAATGGCTTGACTCACTGCACGGGTTTCAGCCACTCCGGGCCGAAGCTGTGCAAACTCGCCGCTAAAACTGATCTCCGATGGCTCCCGGGTTTGCAAAACCGGCAGATTATCCAGAAACCGTGTAATGAACTCTGCATCAAATTGCGCATTCGCATCAAATCCTATAACCGCATTGTTGATGGGTTCATCTCCCAAACGGATTTTATCATCCAACGGTCGTTCGCTGAATCGGAAATAGGTCCCTCCCACAGTGATATTATCCGTAAATCCATATTCCGCCCGGAAGCCGGTAAAGGTTTTTTGCTCGATGGATGTGAGTGACTGATTCTCATATTCAATCCGGATATCTTGCCCGGGTGCGGTATATCGTTCATTCAAAATGGTGATGCTGCCGAACGAATAATCCACCTGGTAATCCACATTTTCTTGCAGCTCGGTTCCGTTGGCATACACTCGCACACTTCCCTCAACAAGGGCAATACCAAGGTTAAAATTCTCCTGCACACCTCCGCGGGAGGTACCATCGAATTGGTAAAAACTGTTTTTAGAACTCTGAGCTGCATTCCGTTGACGTTCGGTATAAAGCTCGTAATACGCCAAACGCTCAATATCCTCGGGCGATGCCGGAGAATCCTCCAGCACCTCCTCAATACGCTCCCCAAACGGCTCCAGGTATGGAAAAATGATCAGTCCGTTCTGCGGGTCCAGTGTTCCGGTTCCGATATCAATTTGATTATCGGGCTGAAGCGCTCCTTGTGAATCCACGCGGTCTAAACCCAAATCTTGGAGCATGGTAGTTCCGCGCCCGGGCAAACGGTTTGAAGCTACGTTATCCTCCGTATACTGCAACTCCAATTCCAGAGATTCTCTTGTAATGTTACTCACGCCCAACGAATAAATATTTCGCATGGTTAATGGGAAGAGGGAATTATCGGTAGAAACATTTTTAGGGCGAAGCATTTTCAGAAAAATAAATGCGATCTTTAGATCACCTGAAGGCGATTGA
>CAYRDO010000070.1:0-18730 GCA_964422985.1 uncultured Rhodohalobacter sp.
CCATAAAAGAATCAAACCCAAGACAGCAAAACTGAATTTCTTCATGGTTTAGGTAGCGTTTTGAATTAGAAAAAACCGGCAACCCTTGCGAGTTGCCAGTTTTAGATGGTGAACAAAATTTTAGCTTGCAGCCTGCTCCAGGGTGAAGTCGAATGCCTCGGCAATATCGTTAGAGAGGGCATCGAGTGTCTCCGGGGTCACATCCCAAAGTCCGTTCGGGCCATCACCCAGCAGTTGATTTAAAAATCCTTCGACTTCCGCTTTGGTAAAGTACGGGGAGTCGGTATTTGGTATCCTGGTGAACATCAGGCTGTAAATAAATCCATAGCCTTCAGACAGATCGTGGAATGCAGTGCCATACTCTGGTGATTCCTGATCAATCACATTCTTTCCCGCTTGCAAGTAATACACAGCTCGGATACCAATGATTTTTGAGATCTCTTCCCGAATGATCTGCGCTTGTTCGTCACGTACATCATACTCGCCAGCTACAATAGCCGCCCTTCCAAGCTTAAATGCATTGAAAATTCGTTCGGCAATTCCGGCAAAATCTTCATCGCCTTCAACCCGGCCGAGATATTTGTTCAAGAAAATATCATCATCTCCAAGAGTTGTAAGCGGATTAGCTTTATTTGCAGCTCCTCCAAAAAGATAACCGTAGGCTTCATCCCATTTGTGTTCCATGTTTGTATAGTTGGATCCTTCGGCAAGAACTCCGTTTGTGTTATCCTCGCGATTGGTTCCGGCATCAAGTACGGATACGCTCAGGTAATTATTCAACATCTGGTCGGCCGTTAATGCACCGATCAGAGATTTATTTACCAACTGATTGTATTCCAAGCCCTGCGCATTTACATAACGTGTGGATGATCCGTCAGCAATCTGTCCGGCAACTCCCGGCTCAGCCAGCGTATTTTGATTTGGAAATACCTCATTTATCTGATCTGTCATCCATTCCTCAAACTGATTTTTAATCTCCGCACTTACAGTTGTATTGGATGAAAAATAATCTTGGGATGCGGCCACTTTACTTTTAATATTTTTGGTAGCTTCATTCAGTTCGGCACTGGCATAGGGATCTGCATCGCCGCCATCTGCTGTTTGATTTCGATACATCCGAAGCAGCAAATCTTCTGTAGCGCTGCCAAAATCGGTCATGGCGTTAAATAGCTCAGCTCCCATTTGGAGTCTTGTAGTTTGACCGGTAAAAGAAACCGTTGATTCACCATTTCGGGTAAATTCATATGTGGCTGGTTCGTCTATGGTAGGATCGTCGTTACTGTCGGTAGAACAAGAGACAAAGGTTAGTGATACAAGAACAGCGAACAGTAGTAATCTCTTCTGCATTTGCTTCTAAAAATAAAATGTAGTTGAAGTTTTATTTAGATTAATTCTAAGGTAAGGAGCTAAGAGAAATCACACAAGATTTATATAGAGTAAATCTAAATTAAAATAAGAAGCGCTTTTAATTTGTTCTGAGATGGTGAAATGAGGAATAACCCTATACTACATCTCTCTTTTCCCAGCTATCATTTATTAAAGACAAACAGTCAATAACAACTATTCAAATCATATTCAGAATCTAATATTTGTAAATTTCTCAACTCAGTTCCTTAAGTTCAGAACTGTCTTGAAACCAATCAAAAAAATCATTCCAACAAATAAAAAGTCAAGATATGGATCTTTCAAAACATGATATCAACGTAAAAAATATTGTTAGAAATCCTTCACCTGCTCAATTTTATGAAGACGCCATCAAGTTTGATCCAGGCTCCGCTATAACGAATAAAGGCTCACTTGTTGTTCGATCCGGCAAACGAACCGGTCGCAGCCCTGCCGATAAACGGGTTGTAAACACGGACGAAATTAGTGATGAAATCTGGTGGGGCAATGTAAACATTCCGTTAGATGAACATACCTTTAACATCAACCATCAAAGAGCAACGGATTATTTAAACACCTGTGATCGGCTTTACGTAATTGACGGCTTCGCAGGGTGGGATCCGAACTACAGACTGAAAGTGCGAATTATTGCCGAGCGTCCCTATCACGGCCTCTTTATGCACAACATGTTGATTCGCCCCACAAAAGAAGAGCTCAAAAATTTTGGCGAACCGGATTTTGTGGTGTACAATGCCGGTAAATTTCCCGCTAACCGATACACCGAAGGAATGACATCTGATGCCAGCGTGGATGTGAATTTCAAAACCAAAGAGATGATTATTTTGGGGACAGAATATGCCGGCGAAATGAAGAAAGGCATTTTTACAGTCATGCATTATCTAATGCCACAACAAAATGTTCTGTCGATGCACTGCTCAGCAAACGAGGGGGACTCTCCAGATGACGTAGCTCTCTTTTTCGGACTATCCGGTACAGGAAAAACTACTCTTTCTGCTGATAGCAGCCGAAAACTAATCGGTGATGATGAACATTGCTGGAGTGAAGATGGGGTCTTTAATATCGAGGGAGGTTGCTATGCAAAAACCATCAATCTTTCTGAAGAGAAAGAACCCGAGATTTACAATGCGATAAAATTTGGAACTGTTCTGGAAAATGTTGGGTATGATCCCGACACTCGTGAAGTGGACTACGATGATGTATCCATCACACAAAATACTCGAGCCTCATATCCAATCGAGTATATTTCAAATGCCAAGATTCCATGTGAGGCTGGACATCCGAAAAATATCATATTCTTAACGTATGATGCGTTTGGAGTTCTGCCTCCCGTCAGTAAACTGACTCCCGAACAAGCGATGTATCACTTCATCAGCGGGTACACGGCAAAAGTGGCCGGAACAGAAATGGGCGTGACAGAACCACAAGCTACATTTTCTGCTTGCTTCGGTGCAGCATTCCTGGTTTGGCCACCTGCTAAGTATGCAGAAATGCTGGCCGAAAAAATGCGTACACATAATGCTAAAGCATGGTTGGTGAATACCGGTCTTACCGGTGGGCCCTATGGAAAAGGAAGTCGAATTAATCTGAAGAACACGAGAGCAATCATCAATGCAATCCACAGCGGAAAGCTGGATGACGTACCCACTCAAACCGACGAAGTATTTGGATTTGAGATTCCAATCGAATGCTCAAATGTATCGTCAGAAATTCTTCTACCGAGAAATACATGGGAAAATCCCGAAGATTACGACAAACAGGCTGCAAAACTTGGCGGACTGTTCAACAAAAACTTCCAGAAATATAAAGAGGAAAGCAGTAAAGAGATTATTAGCGCCGGTCCTGAGGTTTGATGAGTTTGTTTGGCCTCTGGGGAGGGGGCAGATGCAGTAGCGTTTAGCGCTCCGAGCGAAGCGATTCCCACGAAGTGGAAGCATCAGGGAGGCTTCGCTTTTACCCAAGTCACCGAGAACACACCCCTCGTCAAACTTCTAAACGAAGTTTAACTTTCCCCTCTCAAGAGGGGATGTTTTCATTCTGCGGTCTTGATATCAATTTCGCGGCCGATAAATCGTTCGGCTAATTCCCGGAAACGTTGTGGGCGGTCGCTGACGTAGCAGGTCAGCTCGCCTTTTTTCCCGGAATCGTTTAACAGATCCAGCTCTGCAAGTTTTCCTTTTGCCATTTCAGCCACAGATTCGGCCGAATCTATAATATCGATTGGCTTTCCGTCAAAATATTCCAGGATCGATTTTTTGAAAAGCGGATAGTGCGTACATCCTAAAATGAGTGCTTCCACCCCGTTATTTCGAAATGGTTTGAGATAGATATCAATCGTCTGTTTCGCGATAGAGTTATCCGTCCAGCCTTCTTCGGCCAGAGGTACCAGCAACGGACATGCCTGTGATTTTACCGTGAGTTCTTCATTCGCTTTTTTCAAAGACAGTTCATACGCTCCCGAACCAACCGTTCCAAGCGTCCCGATCACACCAATGTGCTTCTTCCCTGATCGAATCGCAGAAATAGTACCGGCGTCGATCACATTCAGAACGGGAATATCGCCGACCGCTTCGCAAACTCCTGAGTAGGCTGCCGCAGAAGCCGTATTACAGGCGATGATAATCATCTTCACTCCTTTCGCCTGCAGAAACCGGCTGATCTCAATCGAATAGTTTCGAATGGTTTGCTGTGATTTGATTCCGTACGGTACCCGTGCTGTATCTCCGTAATAGATGATATCTTCATTGGGGAGAGCCTCGGATACGGCTTTCGCAACTGTTAAACCACCGAGCCCGGAATCGAAAATCCCGATCGGTGCTTCCTTCTTAAAATTCATGAATTACATTCCCGTTAAAATAATTTTTCCTGCGTTGAGGTTATTTTTCATTTTTGAATGAGCCTCCTCAACATCTGTCCAATCAAACACTGAGTCAATAATCGGCTTGATTGTTCCATCTTTAAAATATTTGAGCGCATTTTTTTTGAACGCTCTCGTGAGGTTCATTTTGTACTCATCACTTCGGTTTCGAAGTGTCGAGCCTTTGATGGTGAGCCGCTTCCTCAAAATCGGCACTAAATTTATCTGATCCACTTTCGCTCCGCCCAGCATCGACAGATAGACTAAACGTCCATCCAATCCCAAAATTTTGATGTTCATATCCCAATACGGTGAGCCCACAAAATCGATGATCAGGTCCACAGTGTTCTCTCCAAACTCCGAGTCAATTACATCAGAAAAATTCTCTTCTTTGTAGTTGATGGAAAGAGCAGAGCCGAGTTTTTTGCATAAATCGTTTTTCTCATCGGTTCCCGCCGTTGTGATGATTCGTGCATCGTACAAATGTTTAGCTAATTGAATGGCAGACGTACCCACTCCACTCGCACCGGCATGAATCAAAATGGTATCCCGGTTTGATAGTTCTCCAAGCCAATCGATCGCCTGGAATGCGGTCAGAAAAACCTCGGGGATTCCGGCAGCTTCTTCAAAGGAGAGCTCATCCGGAATGGGCATCGCCATATTTTCGTGAATCGTACAATATTCTGTATAACCGCCACCGGAAAGGAGACCAAATACACGGTCTCCCTCTTCATATTCTGTAACTTCTGAACCGATCTCTTTCACCAAACCCGCCATTTCCAATCCAAGGATCGGTGAAGCGCCTTCGGGAACGGGATAATTTCCCGCTTTTTGTAGAAGATCGGCACGGTTGAGCGCAGTGGCTTCAACTTTTACAAGAATTTCATGGGGTTCCGGATGGGGATCAGGAAATTCGCCAACCTTCATCACCGGTTGATCGGAATCCTCATCAATCAGTAGTGCTTTCATCGAGCTAAATAGGTCCGAAGTGATTCTAAAAGTTCATTGATATCTGGAGAAACCTTAAAGTAAAGGATTGGCGCCATAAATGTGAAAGGGAAAATGATGGTTTTTATGATGATATCCAGCCAAATGGAGGAAAAATCTACCCAAATGTGTGTGATGTAGATGGTGACAGTACCCAACAAAATCACCCAAAGCGTCTTAATACTGAACGGTTGCAGCTTCATTTTGATCAGCACATAGAAATATTTTACCCCATTGTATGTGATGATCGCCAGGGCCGATGCCATTGCCGCTCCCTCAATCCCGTATTTTGGAATCAACAGATAATTGGCGCCAATGGTGATGACCACCAAAACGATATTGGTATAAAAACTAACCCGATAGTGTTTCGAATTCACCAAAATCACCCCATTCAGTCCGCAAACCATCCCTGTCAATTTTCCTATTCCCACGATAAAAACCACCCATAAACCGGCTGCATAAATGTCCGGCAGAATCATGTAGAGTTTATCGAGGTGGAGCCAGATCAAACCGAAAATTAAAAGGCCGGGAATGAGCTGGTTGAGTGACGATTTTTTGTAGATACTTTCAACCTCCCCCCACTGTTTACTTTTGATAAAATCGGACAAAAGAGGAGCTGCAATTTTGTGAATCGACTGCTGGGGAACCGTAATCACTGTTACAATGTAAAATGCGATGGAGTAGACCGCCGTATCATCCAGACCGGCCATCGCGCCGAGCATCATGATATCCACATTCCAAACAATGACCGTGGTGAGCCCGCCCAGCATGGAATAAAGACTGTAACTGGCCATTCCCTTCACCAGCTTTTTGCGAATGATGGAGAAATTCGGGATTAGTTGTAATTCACGCTTCCGCCAGATTTGTAAACCTACAATTAGAGGCTGAGAGATATAACTCAGAATAAAAAGTGTAATGAAGGAACGGAAACCGATCCAACCAAAAAAGTAGATGGCAAGAACTAAAATGGTGATAAATCGCTGCAGAACTTCGTTTACAAATGAGCCGGTTGTGGAATCACGAAGGGAACGTAAATAGTTGTTGAGCACTTCAAAATAGATAATGAACAACGTAAGCGGAATCACCCATAAATAGTAATCCACAAAAAGAGGTGAACGCTCGCTGTAGTACCGGATAATGGTATCGCTAGCCATCAGGTAGATCACCGAAAAAAGCAGAAATCCAATAATGGGTATGGTAATAATCCAAAACAGAAAACCGTGCTTTTGAGGAGCTGCTTTTTTAAAAAACGGGTAGTAACGTATCACCAGGTTCTGAAATCCAAGGTGTGCAAACTGGGAACTGATGAACGAAGCTGAGATGAGAACTCGCGTCAATCCGTATTGATCCGCTGTAAGAATATGCGGGAACATCAAAATGGTGAGCACGAACCCCAATGCAATTCCCACATAGGAAATTAATGTATTTGAAATGCTCTGGCGAACAATGATTCCCAAAATCAGGCTTGGTTAGTTTTGCGTTTCTTTTTGATGCCATCCGCGCTAAAAAACCCTTTGAGTACCCACACCCGGAACTGAAGAATTAAACCGGCTGCCCTGGTTTTGCCTCTGGCAATGTACCCAATGGCCAATAATAAACTTCCCAAAAATTTAACCAGTTCGCTGCTAAGTTTTTTTACTGTCCCAAATTCTATTTCTGAGACTCGCAACCGCTCACTTCGGCCGATGCCCACCGATTGTTCTTCCAGGTACTCTTTTTCAAGCCGGTTGGAACCGATTCGGTGAGTCAGTTCAAGATCTGCCCAGTAATGCATTTCAATCCCGTTTTTGCGAAGCTTTTCAAAAAAATGTTTTTCCTCGCTCCCCAATAATTGCGTTCCCTTTCGCCCCAAATGAGTATCAAAATACCCAAACACATCAAAAATAGATTTGCGGATCATCATATTCCCACCGCGCGGAAAGTTTGAGGGTGAATAGAACTGATCTTCATCACCCAGATCGTGCAAACCAAACATCGGCATCAATTCATCCGGAATCCAATCGGGATCGGTGTCATCAAAAGACACAAAAATTCGCCCCCCGGCACACATCGTTGACGGTCTTTTGTCGAGATATATCATTGCCGTTTCAATGAAATCGTGAGGTAGATGCACATCATCATCAATGTAAATCAGCACCGGAGCTTGAGCTTCTCTGGCGGCCCGATTTCTTGCGAATGAAAGACCCTGTTTGTACTCTTCCACATATCTGAAATTGAACTCTGGCTGCGTCTTCGAGAAGATTTCGCAAACCGTTTCCGTACCGTCTTTGCTGTTATTGTTGACAACCAGAATCTCAAACTCACGAGGATCCACATTCTGTTCGGTCAAATCATCCAGCGTATCTTTCAAATACCCCGCCCGATTGTATGTGCAGATGGCAATTGTTATTTGAGGGCCTTTTGTCATCAATAGTTCAAGTATTCAATATTTTCGGGTTAAAACCACTTTTTCGGGTGAGTAATTCTGATTCTCCTCCCAATCATCTGCTCCACTTTTCGGCGTACCGATTCAGCATATTTTCCGGCTCTGAATCCGACTTGATCCTTCCACGTAACAAACTCACTGTGATAGCTTTTGGAAAGATCCGGTTCAACTCCCTCTAACTCTTTCATCCACTCCTCATCAGCTTCATATCCAAAGCGAATCAAATCTTCTGAGATGGATCCGTGCAGTTGTATCTGACCGGCAACTCTTGCCTTGTGCTCTTTCCATTTCCCCACACTTGTCGGTTTGATAGGCCGAACACTCTTCAGCGCCTCCTTTGACGACTCCGACACCGAAGCTGCCAAATGATAGTCACTAAAATCCATTTTTTTCTGCAAGAATGGAATTTTTTTCATGAGCAAATCCTGAATTTTATCCGGATCGGAAACGAACTCTTCATACTTTATGGAAATGAACCTTGGATGCTTCTCTAATTCACTCACTTTTTTACTGTATACCTTCCAAAATTTCAATCCGGACCAATATCGGTCAGGCGCTTTTTGATGCTTGCTGACAATAATATCCCGTGGATCACGAATCATGCAGATCACATAAAAATTAGGATCTGCTTTTAAACTCGGTTCCGCAATCATAATATCTCTTGGCCTCTTTGTAATAAAAATGTCCGTTTTGAATGGCGGACGAGTAAACAGACGATCTTCATGCGGGGTACAGTAATCGACGGCGAAACAGGTTTTCATCGCCTCGGCCAGCAGTGTCGTACCCGATCTCGGGCTTACTCCAACAATGTGTATCTGGTTCATAACTCTAACAAAGCTCCAACTTTGTATTCCATCGGCTTGGGTTGAAACGGCTGAAATCCGTTCCCGGGATAGTTCGTAAGCTCGCCGAAATAGATCTTATTCTCAAGCAGGTAAAGATCCACCCGAATAAAATTAAAATCTGCTGATAATTTTTCGGCAACCTCAATCGCTTCATCCAATTTTGCAGGCCGCTCCAACTTCTCTTCATATTTTGGGTGCAAAATAGTCGCATTGATTTCCTTGAAATCGCGGTCTAACAGCTTTCTTTTTTGATTCTTGAACCGGTCAATGTCCACCTGGATGATCTCTACTTGCCCATCAAAACAGAAGAATTTATAATCTGCCGGAATGGTTTGATTCGAATTCAATAAAAGCTCTTCGGCCACAATAGTCCGAGGAATTCCTTCATAAACTCTTTCACGGCCAAATTGAGCATAATCAAAATTTTTCCATTGTTCAGTTTGATGATAAATCTCATCATAGTTCTCCTGAGTTTTATCGTACACTATCTTGAGCATCGCGCTTCCATGATTGGCTTTCAGCACAAATTGATTGGGAAGTGAATCCCAAATCTCCGGGGTTAGTGCTTGGTAGATTCCGATTAAAGGTATTAAATAATCTCTTCCGGCTTTCTCTTCCACATACGTTCTTACTTCCGTACGATTCGCCACTCTTTTCCGAAGACCTGATTGTTCATACAATTTCAAATATTGAATTTTCTCCGTGAATTTTTGTGGATTCTCGAGATTGGGCCATTCATGCAGTTCCAGCCAATATCGAAATTTCAGGTATGATTCGTCTGACATCGAGTGACGAAAAAGTCCCCAAAAAAGTTTTCTGAGTAAATATTTGACCATTTTTTTCATACCATCCCAAAGGTAATTATTCTAAGGGTAGTGAATGAATAAATTCATTCAACTATAAATTTTGATTTCCAAGAACCTTCGGGCGTCCGCAGGTCCTCGAAGCGTTCGATTTTTTGATGAATCAACAATGAATTCCAAGCCACTTGTTTCAGCCATTATCACCACCAAAAATCGGGCAGATCTGCTGCCACGGGCAATTGAATCGGTTCTCAAGCAAACCTATCAAAACCTGGAAATTATTGTGGTCGATGACGGTTCATCAGATCAAACTCCGGCCGTGATTGCTGAATATCAAAAAGAGAATGTTATTATTCTGATTCGAAATGAGAAATCTGTAGGTGCGTGTCGGGCCAGAAATCAAGGAATTGAACGTGCCCAAGGTGAATTTGTGGCCGGTTTGGATGATGATGATCAATGGCATCCCGAGCGAATTTCTATCCTTCTTCAAAGCTATGACGATTCATTTGCTTGTATCACATCGAATGATCGGCGCATCACATCAAACCGATCGGTTATTTGGCGAAAAAAAAAGCAGATAACTCTTGATGATCTCCTTTATTCTAATTCCGTGGGTAATCAAGTTCTTGCCAAAAAACAGCGAATCCTGGATGTCGGCGGATTTGATGAATCTCTTCGGGCCGCCCAGGATTATGACCTGTGGATTCGGTTGTGCGAAAAATTTGGTCCGATTAAAGTCGTTCAAAAACCGTTGCAAAATATTTACAATGAAACGTCTGCGGACCGAATTTCAAATCCCAAATCACAGCTTCACGGATATTTATCGGTCTATAAAAAGCACAAATCGAAGATGAGCCGGGATCAACGGCGATATCATCTTTACAATATTCGCCTGGCCCAGGGAAAAATTTCCTCAATCCCTGAATTGATTGGCTGGGTTCCAAAAAAACGACTTTTAAAAGAGATCAAGAGATGGGTTGCTGACAGATATCTCTCAGCTTAATTCTTCCTTATCGTTTCCTTCAACTTCATCAGTTTCTCTTCGTCTGAAAAACAGGAAGAGTCCGAATGCACCCGATGCGAATAAGAGCACATTCCCAATTCTCGCCAGCCAGTTTCCGGTAACGTACCAATCTGGTTCAAGTGTCATTTCGAGGGTATGATTTCCCGCAGGAATTTCGAATCCACGAAGCACATAATTGGTTCGGATAATATCAATCTCTTCACCATTTAAAGTGGCACTCCAGCCCGGGGGATACCAGATCTCGCTCAGTACCAAAAATCCGGGAGAAGATCGAGAAACATCCAACGAAATATGATTGGGTGTGTATTCCGTTACTGCGACCGATGCTGTGGTATCCGGCTGAATATTTAATCCGGGTTCTTGCGTTACAAACGCTGTTTCGGAGGGATCAAACTCATTGGAAAGTCGAGAAAGCACGTCCCCTTCCGTTTCCATCACAACTAGTGAATCCGCAAAAAATGCTTTTGGGAGCACATTCATATTTTCCATCACAACGCCGGTATCTGTGGGATAAACCGTTTCAAAACCGGGAACAGAAACGGGTCGCTGAAAGGTCACATATTTTACATTCAGCATATTCAGAACACCGGTATTGGCTGAGGAACCGTCGGAGGTATAAAGCTGACCGATAAAGTCACGGAAATAGTTGTCAATCATATCCTGGTAATAACCAAGCTTGGCTCCGGAATATCCGCCAACCGACGGATAAAAAAATGCAGGGATCGCATTGTTAAACGGATTTGAGATAATTGGAAATACCCGGTAATTCCATCCTTCATCACTGTGCACATTTTCAACTAAAAATTGATCCAACTCTCTTTCCCGTTGCTCAATGACCTGTTCGGTCGTCAGGCTTTCATCTACAAGCGAACCCTCACTCATATATCGGGAATCGACGGTTATCAGATCGTATGCCAAAATCACACAGAAGGAGATCACACCGGCTGAAATCGGTACTTTTCCAACTCCAATCGCCCAGATAATTCCGGCACCTAAAATAAAGAGGATGGCAAATCGTAAGGTATCTTTCCGTGCAAGATCTCTTCTCTCCGGAACCAGACGGGTTTCAATAAGATTGTCAACAGTTTGAGACACGCGGGGATCGTCCATCGAAACATTGTTCTGCATAGCCAGACGCTGTTCCAATTGTTGGCGCTCACCCGGTTTTTCAAATGAAAGCCCCTGGAATGCAATCAAAATAGCTACCGCTGCAATACCCGAACTGACAATAAGTGGCGCTTTCCAGTTCCCTTTTACGAATCGATTTTTAATTTCATCTATCAACCAGTCTAAACCAAATACGGCAACTACTGAAAAACAGAACACTGCCATAATCAGCCATGTTTCCGGCACACGAAATTTGTCGAACATGGGAAAGAATTCGAACATCAGGTTGTTCAACAATCCAAAATGTTCACCCAAGGAAAAGAGTACGGCTACAATTCCCGGCCATAGAAAAACATGTTTTAATCGGTGAGACGATTTCATCAAACCCATCACAAAAAAGAGAAAAGCAAGTGCTCCAAAATAGTGCGGTCCGCTTGTAAATGATTTGGGACCCCAGTAATACTCAGATCCGCCGTAAGCGCCCGGAATTAGCAGTGTAAGTAGTTCGCCCCAACCTTGCGACCATCCGAAGGCGTAATCTCTTCCGAGACCGTCTGTGCCGGCGGCAGCCGTGCCTCCTCGCATACTGAAAGGAGAATATTCAAGAGTACTCCAATACATCTGGAACGTAACGAGAATTGCAATGACTGCAGCTCCAATCAGCCAACCCGTGTACTTCAAATATTTTTGCGATTCATCCGCCTTAATCGCTTTTACCCAATCGTAAATAAAAAGTGTACCTAACGGGAAGAGGAAATAATATGTTATTTGAGGATGATATGCGCGAAGATGGAGAGTCAACGCAAGGGCAAACAGAAAGAAGCTAAGCCATCGATTTTTGTCCGTGCGAGTGATCAAGAGGTAGCCGGCATAAAGCCACGGAATGTAGATATATGCCAAAAATTTCGCATTATGCCCTGCTCCAATAATGAGCGCTACATAGGTTGTAAACCCGATGGCGACAGCACCAAAAACGGCTGCAAGCGGTCGGCTGCCCAACAGAATAAACATGAAATAAGCGCCGCCCAATAAGATCCACATCTGCGCAGCCGGATAAATTACATCCAGCCAGGCGAGTAGCGTTGTATCCAGATTCGTTACTTTAGGCGGATGAGAGATGGTATTCGCCGGCATCCCGGAAAACATGTTGTTTGCCCAATGGGCAATCTCGCCGGTGGCTTCCTGGAATTCAATCAGTGTTTCGGCGCCCGCCCGCCATTGAATGGCATCACTGCCCATGTATTGCATGCCACCCAGCGTTGAAGAAAAGTGTAAAAAGAAAGGCAGCAAAAATAGAAACCCCAGCGCTAGTAAATGTTGCTTACGGGTTGATAACTGCTCCCAAAAATCCGGTTCCGGTTCGGCTTGCTTCCCCTTTCGTCTCGACATGTTATTCGATTACCCTTGGAACACGGAAATAATCGGAATCGGCATCCGGTGCATTCTTGAGTGCATCTTCGTGGCTGAGAGGCTCTTTGGCTTCGTCTTTTCTAAACTTACTTGCCGTTATCTCCGTCACATGTTCAAGAGGTTCTACATCTTCCGTATCCAACTCATTTAACTGATCGATATAGCCAAGAATATCATTCATATCCTCTTTAAAATTTTCAGCCTCTTCATCGGTAAGTTGCAGCCGGGCAAGGTTGGCTACATATTGCACATCATCTTTGGTTACGGACATCGTATCGGATCTAAATTTTTTTATCGAAAATTGCGTTTTATATCATCAGACGCTATTTAAAAACACAGATTCATCCTCTGTATTTGCAGTTCGATAAGTTAATAAACATTTGTCAAAAGCATAAGCGTTTATCCGCGAATTTGATCCTTCTGTTTTGGATCAGCTTCGATACGTAATCAGAAATTAATCCACTTATTATGATTATAGGTATCTGCTCCGATTCACACGATCACGTAAAACATATCAAGAAAGCCGTTTCATTTTTTAAAGAAAAAGGTGTAGAACGAGTGATACACGCCGGTGATTATTGCAGCCCATTTACGATTCCACTTTTTGAGGGATTAGACCTTCATGGAATATTCGGCAATAACGATGGCGACAAATACCTGTTGATAAAAAAGTTCGATGAGATCAACGCCACTCTTTATGGTGATTTTTTCAACTTTGAGGCGGATGGAGTAACCTTTGCCGTTTATCATGGTACGTATCCCAAAATTACGGAAAGCCTGGAACTGTGCGGGAAATATGACGTGGTGATATCCGGTCACACCCACGAACCCAAAATGGATACAATTGGTGATACGATCTCCATCAACCCCGGAAGTATAAATGGGTTTGATGCAGATGCAATGGTTGCCACGTTTGATACGGAAACCCGAAAAGTTCAGTTTAAAGAGTTGGGTTGAAAACTCTATCCCCTGGAAAAATCTTCCTGAGCTTTTTGAAGCTTACTTTCGATAATTGAATACAACGGTTCTTCCCGTACCACGCCAGATTGCTGCCACAAAATTCGTCCTTTATAAAACAGAATTAAGGTGGGAACGCCTCTCACATGATAGCGAATAGCTGCATCCGGATTTTTCTCAGCATCAATTTTTATGATATGGATTTGATCACCCATCCGGCTTTTGAGTTTTTTCAGAACGGGAATCATCATTTTACAAGGTCCGCACCAATCTGCATAAAAATCTACTAAAACGGGTGTCTCTCCCTTTATGATTTGGGAAAATGTTTGATTGTCTTTTGTTTTTGTTTCCATCTTGATTTCATTTTTTTCTCTTTAAATAGTAACGAATTTCTCTCTTAAAAAGTTCTCCTGAGAACCTCTCCGCGTATATTTTACTTTTATTTTGGCACCATGATACTTGATGCTACTACAGAATATTCTTTTTGTTCTCCAGAAATGGAACCCGAATTATTACCCGCATCTTCAGCATAATGTTTGGCTTGTTCTTCGCTCAATGTTTCCACTGAAAAATCACCCACAAGGATAACTTCTTTTCCCTGAGAATCTGTTGGAATAAAAAACCCGTAGTTTTTGAAGGTAACACGTGCAGTGTAATTTTCATCCTGAGCGATGAAGAAACAACCTTTTTTCCGGCACACTTGTGCGACACTCGTTTTAAGCGTAATCACTCCTTCGGACTGATCGGACTCAATAATTTCAGAAAGCGTGGCGGCCGATTGAAATTTATCCCTGTCCACATCATCCCCAAAAACTTCGTACTGCTCCGTTTCATATACGGGTTCGGACAACCGAATAACGTCCCCTCTGTTTTGCGCCAAAATGGTTCCACTCCACAGAAGAATACTCGCTAATAGCAAAATCTTTTTCATAGGAGCCTTTTTGTTTGATTTATATGGGATTAAAATACCAATTTTGGTTGAAAAGATTTATCATTGCACGACAATATCAAACTAAGAAAACACAATGCAGGTATATTTAAACGGATCATTTGTTGATCATAACGAAGCTAACGTTTCTGTTGCCGATCGAGGTTTTATTTTTGGTGATGGTGTTTATGAAGTCACCCGAATTATAAATGGCAAACCTTTCAGAGAAAAGGAGCACCTTGAACGATTAAAACAGGGATTAAAATCACTCAAAATAAATCTCGATAATTCTGTTCTGGAAGAGATCCCGGAAATTAGTCAAAAACTTCTGGAGAAGAATGATCTGCTTGAAGGAGAAGCGGCAATTTACTTGCAAATTACACGTGGAACGGCATGGCCGCGAACGCATACATTTCCAAATCCGGACGTAAAGCCGTCCATCTATCTCTCAGCAAGTGCTTTTACACCCCATACCGAACTTCACAAAACAGGTGTGGATGTGATCACTTTGGCTGATGTACGGTGGACCCGATGTAATATCAAAACCGTGCAGCTTCTTCCCAACACACTTGCCAAACAGCAAGCTCGGGATGCCGGTGTAAACAGCGCTCTTCTGATTCGCGACGGCGTAATTACCGAAAGCCCAAATGCCAATATCTTTGGTGTGAAAGACGGAGCTCTCTACACCTTCCCCGAATCAAACTACATTCTGAGCGGAATAACAAGACAGGTTGTTCTTGAGATCGCCGAAAAATTGGATATCCCCGTTCATTTCAACCCTGTTCGCCAGGAAGAACTTTTTGAACTGGATGAACTTTTTTTCTCCGGCACTACAACAGATATTCAGCCGGTAACGGTTATTGATGGTAAAGAACTCGGCACAGGAAAACCCGGGCCGGTTGTAAAAGCGATCCAAAAAGAACACGGAAAGATGCTTTACAACCAGTAGTCATTAGGCTCGATCAGAATCTTTTTTGCCTGATTCTTTCATTTTGATTGGAAATTGGTCTGCTTGATTTTTGTTTAGCGATCGTTCAAATTATCCATATAACCTTGAACTGATCCTCAAAAAACCATAGCCATGAATTCCAAAAAAGATTATTCCCGCAGAAAATTTCTTAAAAATCTGGGTGTCGGCAGTGTCTCAGCCCTGTTTGGCTCATCATACCTGTTAAGTGCATGCAGTTCCGGTGAGAGTGGTAGCCAAACCGCACAGATGAGTGAAACTCCGGTTCAGTCCGAGCCGATTCATACCATTTCGCTCCAATTATATACTCTGCGCAACCAATTAAATGAAGATATTCCGGGCACGCTGGAAAGAATTGCCGATATCGGCTATAAATACCTTGAGACCTACGATTTTTCAGAAGATCTATCGTTTGAAGAGGTTGGAAAAATGTTACGAGACAACGGACTATCCGTAAGCTCTATGCACAGTGAAATACCTGTTGGTGAAGCTGGCGAACGGGCGCTGCGCCGGGCCGAAGCGTATCAAAATGACAAAGTAATTTGGCATGGATGGCCGGAAGATGAGCGGTATCAAACCGAAGACGGCATTCGGGAACTGGCCGATATTTATAATGAAGCCAGCGAATTTTTACAGTCAAACGGACTCCAATTCGGACTTCATAACCACTGGTGGGAGATGAGAGTAGATGAAAATGGAAACTACCCGTTTGAAACTCTTGTGAATCATATCAGTGATGATATTTTCTTTGAAATCGATACCTATTGGGTAAAAACGGCCGGTCAGGATCCCGCAGAAATCATCAATAAATATTCAGATCGTGTAGAGTTTCTCCATATAAAAGATGGAGATGCCGAGTATTCTGAAGATTTGGGGGAAGGTCCTCATGACCCAATGGTTCCGGTTGGACAGGGTTCTCAAGATTTTGAGGCTATTGCCGAAGCTTGCGGAGATACACCTACCTGGATGGTTGTTGAACTTGACGAAAGTGCCATCGATGTTTACGATGCTATAGAACAGAGTTTAAACTATCTGCAGGAAAATAATCTTGCAACGGCTGAGATTACAGCTTCATAGTTTATGATTTTTTTAGAAACAATTCCGTCATTCAAGGCGGAAATGTTTTTTTTTTGATTCATCACCATTTCTGAATCAAAACCATTGCCTTTCTCTTAGAACTCGTTAGTGATTATCATACTTATACTCAGGGATCATTAAGGGATTCCCTGATTACTGGGACTTTCCTTTTTTAGTATTGTTTATAAAGAAATTAAACAACTACTAAACCCTGAGATGATGAAAGCAAAGAATTATGTCTCACCCCCGGAAGAATTGACAACAGTTCTGAATGAAAACGAACTTGCCTATTTCGAGGCGTTAATACTACGTAAAAGAGAGGAAGCTCAAAAAGAGTTAGACTATCTCCTCAATTCATTAGAAGAGCAACGTTCATCAGAAGGCGATGATGCATCGTCAATAGACCATCATATGAGTGACGTGGGGAGCATTGAAGAGAGCCTGAACTTAACAAATCGACTCATTGAGAGAAACCGAAAATTTATTAATGAGCTAAACAGAGCCCTCGAGAGAATTGAGAACGGAACCTATGGCATTTGCCGGGCAACCGGAAAACCTATTGAAAGAGAGCGACTTGAATTTGCACCACACACCAGATATAGCATAGCTGCAAAAAACAGTGGATTAGATAAGAGAGTGGTAATGTCCTAACGCAGGTCAAGAGAGTAACACCGAAAATTCCGGTAAGGGGTTCCGGAAACAAAAAAAGCCCGTCTCGGAAGGAGACGGGCTTTGCTTTTAAACAACTAAAATTTATTCGTAGGTCAAGCTACGTACTTCAACAGCGCTTAATCCTTTCGGTGTTTCTTCAACGTCAAATTCAACGTCTTCTCCATCTTCAAGACCTTGGTAAGGGCCTAAATTCTCTACATTGTTTCTGTGTACAAAAATATCTTTTCCGCCGTCGTTGGGCTGGATAAATCCATATCCTTTTTCAACGTCGAACCATTTTACTTTTCCTTGTTGACTCATTGTAATAATTACTAGGTATTAAATTATGTATTGTTAATGCACCCGAGAAAAGATTCAAAAAACTTGAGTTGGGTTTACTCGCTCGTCCTGAGAAGGGCTTTACTAAGGTGTTATGTTAATTTAATATATAATTTCTGATTACCAATTGCTATTTCTGATTTTCAACGAAAAAAAATTTAATCGTTTAGAAATAATAACTTAACAAACCTTTCCGGTATCCGGATGGATATAACACCCGTCTCCACTTAACGATCGCTGCCAACTTAATTCACTTTCCAGTTCTCTGAACCATCGTTCAAGCTCTTCTTCACCCTGGATTTTTTTCCCTCCATCCTCGATAAAGGGTTCTTTGTCAGGATTCTCTATCTCTTCCACCCGGTAGGCTAATACAAGATCCTGCAATTTTTCCTCAACCTTTGCAGCTTGTTTATCATCTTTATGTCTGTGAAGTGTGATCATATCTGAATAAACCTTTTTGAACAGCTTCAACTATAAAATAACACTTCTTTTGGATGATTCTATGTATCAAATGAGTTATCGTTGAACGAGAAACAATTAAATATTTGGAGAAATATGAACGAGATTGAAAACAGGTTAGACGGTACTCTACAACTATTCAGATACTATAAGTCGTTGACAGAAAAATCTATTGAGCAATTACAGGAAAAACAGATTCACGATTCCCCGGATCCAAATCAAAATTCCATCGCAATTTTGATGAAACACCTGGCCGGTAATATGATCTCCCGCTGGACCAATTTTCGAACCGAGGATGGTGAAAAATCCTGGAGAAATCGTGAAAAGGAATTTGTAGATGATTTTGAATCCAATGAAGAACTGATAAATTATTGGGAAAAAGGCTGGTCAGTTCTATTTGATGCTTTGGATTCCATTGATGATAACGAACTGGATTCCATCATCTATATCAGAAATGACGGACACAAATTAATGGAAGCCATTGAACGTCACC
>CAYRDO010000071.1:0-18600 GCA_964422985.1 uncultured Rhodohalobacter sp.
TTGACAACAAAAAATGGAGAAGGCTGGGACTCTTCAGTGAAAATTTATGCTCAGAATGGAACACAGGTTTCGGGGGGACGAACATACGGAGAAGCGGATGATTATGAATTGAATCCGGGAATTTACGATGTAGAAGTAATTGCTCTTGCATTGAATGGAACTGAAACAACACATCGATTTGAAGATCTGTCCGTAGCCGGTGGAGAGGTTCTTGACATAGAACACGAATTTAAAAGCGGAACGATAAGTATTGGAGTGAACGGTTCAGACGGACTTGTTGACGCTATGATCAACATCACAGACGCAAATACAGGTGCTGCTATTACCGGAGGCAGATCATATACATCGGCAAGCAGTAATCCGAAGACGTTTATTATTACACCCGGAACGTATAATGTTAAGATGGAAGCAGTGGCAATCAATGGAGTCGAAAGGATTCATACGATTGAAGGATTAGTAGTCAATGAAAATGAGGTGACAAATGCCGAACATCTGTTTCGAAGTGGAATTGCCTTGATCGGCGCCACCAGCTCTGACGGACTTGTGGATGCAACAGTCCAAATTGTGGAGGTAAATAGCAAAACGAATGTTGGAGGCGCAAGAACGTACACTTCAGATAGTAGTAACCCACGCAGGTTTGTTCTGAATCCCGGAACATACGAAGTGACTCTGAATGCTCTCGGCACTCATGCGGGAAAAACAGAAACATTTTCAATTGTTGTAGAGGAAGGAAAAACTACAGAAAAAATCACAACCTTCTAATTGCTACGTTATGAAAAAGTTGTTTCAACTGGCTTCTCTCCTGCTCTATTTTTTTGTGATTTTCGTGTTCTTTTTTGCGGGAGTTTATTTTGCCATACTCACTAAAGCGGCCGAGGGGCAGGGATTGGCTGGTGGTGCCATTGTTCTGGGTTATGGAGTAATTTCCGCATGTATTGCGCTCTTATTCTCATTAGTAGTCGCTTACCATGCGTCAGAGGAGGTGGTTGTTAAACTCAATAAAGTGCTTGGGGTGATTTTTTTGATATTTGTAACTATTACCGCCTACCGTATTGTTATCAGGGAAGGATCTCAAAATGCAACTGGTTCAAATTCTCAGATATCTAAAGAAGTTCCACAACCAACAAATCCATCAACTGATATTCCCAAATCTAATGAATAGAGTATATTGGATATCAGCAATTGGTTAAAAACCTCTTCCCCAATAATTGAATAACTAATTTTAAAAAAAATTAAATTTCAAAACTCTCTGAATGCAATTCTCATAATTTGATGTATATTTCCCAAATGAAGAGCAAATCTATTATGCTTACCAACATTTGCTGTTCACTCAGATATCAAGGTAAAACAGAAAGCCCAAATCTTGCATTTCCGAATTTATAGGGCTCAAAAAAACCAAGGTGCATTTAAATAAATCGTTCAATAAACAGGGTGGAAAATATTAAAGCCACCTGATACTGAATCAGAAATCAACAGGAGATAAAATGGGAACTATCAAAACAAAACAAATTGTGTTTGTGACCGGTGCCTTTGTGCACAATAGCTGCTGGGATAATTGGCGAACCTACTTTGAAGAGAAAGGATATAAAACCGTCGCACCTGCATGGCCTCATAAAGAAGCGGCAAATGCAGCTGAATTGAGAAAACGGCAATATCAAGACACTGATCTAGCCAAACTCACTTTAGATGAAGTGATTGATCATTACGCCAATATCGTAAAATCATTTCCTGAAAAACCGATTGTGATCGGTCATTCTTTAGGAGGATTGATGACACAGGTAATACTAAACCGAGATCTTGCTGCCGCTGCGGTGGCAATTCATTCCGTACCAACACTTGGAGTTTTTCCATATGAATTTTCATTCCTGAAAGCCGGATATAAATCACTTGGATTCTTTACGTCTACGAAAAAAACGTACCTCATGTCTTTAAAAGATTGGCAGTACGCTTTTGTAAACGATATGCCGTTAGAGGTGCAAAAAGCTACCTACGAACAATTAACCATTCCTGAATCCAAAACTGTATCGCGTGGAGGGTTGACCAAGGCAGCTAAAGTTGATTATGAGAAACCTCACGCTCCATTACTGTTGATAGCAGGCAGCAAGGATAATATCATCCCGGCCCATTTGAATTGGCGGAATTATAAGAAGTATAAAAAAAACGGTTCTGTTCTTGAATACAAAGAATTTGAGGATAAAAATCACTTCGTTCTGGGGCACCCAACCTGGAAAGATGATGCTGATTTTGTTTTAGAATGGCTTGAGTCATTATAAAGTGAAAAAGGATTTTTGAGTCAACTGATCAAAAGAATGGCTGCCGAGTATTTGAATTGGTACTAAAATTGGGCTGTTTAAAAAGTTTAGTTTACATTCATGCAAATTGTTTGATGTTCTAAACTAACTTCTACCAATGAAATATATATTATCAATACTGGCAATCTTACTTCTCCTCACCCATCCTTTTCATATTTCAGAGGATTCGGCTATCGAGTTCTTGGATTCTCTGAACGAAGAACAACTCGAAAAAGCTCAAAAATCGTTTGACGATTTAACCCGACATACCTGGCATTTTCTGCCGGCAGCCATGTGGCCCCGACCCGGAATTCCTTTGCAAGATCTGGATGAAAATCAAAAAGAACTACTCTTTAATGTTTTGCAAGAATTTCTGAGTGAAACGGGATATGACAAAACAAGGTCCATCATGGAGCTTGAAAATGTTTTGGCCGATCTAGAAAACAATCCCGATTTCCGAGATCCTGAATTATATTTTGCTACTTTCTACGGCGAACCTAATAATGATGATAAATGGGCTTGGTCATTTGAGGGACATCATATCTCACTAAATTTTACGGTGGTTGAAGGCGAGCTATCACTTGTGCCACGATTTTTGGGAGCTCGACCCTCACTTATTCCTGAAGGTCCCCGGGAAGGTGAGAAAACGGCCTTGCACAGAGAAGAAGATTTAGGAATCGAGTTGATTCAATCCATGTCTGAAGAACAACTTGACAGGGCCATTTTCCTGGAAACAGCGTTTTGGGAGATTGTGACAAATGTAGCCACCGAAACAGGTCCGCTTACGTTTGATGGAATTATGATGGGTGAGCTGGATGAATCTCAACAAATGCTTTTACTAGATATCATCAACGAATATCTCTCCACAATGCCTGAGGAACTCGCTGAAAAAAGATATGAGAATCTCAAAAATGAAGAGTTTGATGAGATTGAATTTGCATGGGCGGGCGCGACTCATGTAGGCGAGCCGCACTACTATCGAATTCAAGGCAAAACATTCCTGATTGAGTTTGATAACACCCAGGATGACGCCAACCACATCCACACCGTTTGGCGGGATTTTGATGGTGATTTCGGGAAAGATTTACTGAGAGAGCATTACAATAATTCACCTCATCATCAGCATTAGAGTTTCTATGGTGACCTTTTTTAGGTCACCATTCTTTCTTTTCTCTATCTTCTTAACACTTTAAATGCAATGTTCCGCCCCTCTCCCTGCATAATGGCGAGATTAATCCAAGTCATTGCAAACTGCTCAATGAGTGGGAATTTCGCATCACCGCCAAAGTCATAGCATTTTTCAAATCCCAAATCTGCAGCCAATTTTGAAACCACATCTTTCGCTTTTTGACTGTCCCCGGCTGTAAACATATCTAATCGGGTATCTCCGTAAACCGGATTTGCCATATTTTCGAAACCGGTCGTGTTAAATCCTTTCGCTACCTGCTTGCATCCCGTTATTTTCTTGATCGCTTCCGCACCGGTTTTGAAGCCTTCGGGTCCTTCAAAAACTGAGTTTGTTGCATCGATGATAATTTTATCTTCAACATTCCTCAGGCTCTTTGCTAAGTCACTAACAGCCGGGGCCGGAATGGCGATGATTATCACATCAGCTTTCTCAACGGCAGCTTGAATGTCGCTCGCCTGAATTTTATCATGATTGGATGTTAATTCAACTACGGAGCTATCTTCAGGGTCTCTTGCTCCAATTATTATATCATGCCCTGCCTTTGCCCATCCTTTAGCTAACGTTCCGCCTACATTTCCGTGTCCAATAATTGCAATATTCATTGTTCTAATTGTTTGATTACAAGTTCTGCTACTTTTTTGCCGGACATCTGCTGCTGACCGGTAATTAAATGTCCATCCTCAACAGCAAAAGCTTCCCAATTATCTCCATGAACAAAATTGGCCCCAAGCTCTGTCATGGCATCCTCGATTCTCCAGGGCATCACTTTTTGTCCAACCGCTTTATCCGCTTCGTCTTCCTCTGAATTACTAAATCCAGTAACTTTCTTCCCTTGTACGATAGGATTTCCTGATTCATCCATCGCCCACTTTAAAACGGCAACTCCATGACAAAGTGCTGCAGTGGTTTTCCCGGTTTGATAGAAATCTGAGAAGAATTGATGGAGCTCTGGCTCATTTTCAAAGGTAAACATTGGAGACTGACCTCCGGCTACAACCACGGCATCAAAGTCATCTTCATCTAAATCAGATACCGATACCGTTTCCTTTAGTATCTTTGTAAAATTTTCATCCTCAAGGTATTTCAGGCTGAGTTTGTCCCAGGCAGAATATTCGCTTTCATCCCTTGGGTCACTCAATGCATCTACCCTAACCTCTCCTCCTTTTGGGCTTGAAATGGTTACTTCATATCCTATTTTGGTAAATTCATGATATGGGTGGATCAGTTCCGAAGCCCAAAATCCCACCGGCCATCCAAGTGTAGAACTGACAGCCGGATTTGCTACAATGATTGCAATTTTTTTCGCCATAATATTTCTGTTTTTTTTTGATTGACTGACAGAAATATTTTCACATATATTGCTTTAAAACAAGTACTTACAATTAAATCCTATAGTTACTTTTTAGTAATAAATGAAGATATATAGCACTGATACAGATTTTAATTCAAAAAAATTATGCCTGATTTTGAATACAAGGGAAAAACACTCCACAATCCGGTTGAATACACCCTGAAAAAAATTGGCGGCCGCTGGAAAATGCCCATTCTCTGGCGCTTAAATAAGAAGGTTTACCGCACGGGTGAGTTAAAGAGATCTATCAAAGGGATCACCCAAAAGATGCTCACACAGCAGCTTCGCGAATTAGAAGAAGATGGATATATCCATCGAAAAGTGTACGCACAGGTACCACCGAAGGTAGAATATTCCCTGACTGATGCGGGCAAAACAACAATTCCAATCATCGAAACTCTACGCGATTGGGGATTGAATGAAATGAAGCGGGAAGGAATCGATCCGGAGAAACAGAATAGATAGCTATTCGATGGTAAACTCGTGCCAAATCTGTTCTTCGGAGGGTGCAACTACAATCCATGCATATCGACCAGGTTGCACATCAATCGAGAAGTAAGCATTACCACCTTCAGGAACAGATCCATATGCATCAGCACCGCCTAAAAATACAGCCGGGGCGGGGGCTCGAAGCCCTCCGGCTTTATACCAAGGCATCCAATCCGCTATTTGTGCTAAGTCTGTATCATCTGTCACCTCAATAAGGTGCACATCATCATAAACAAGTTGGTCATTTTCATCCAGATCAAATCCCAATGAAAACATATGTTTTCCTGCCGTTAATTCTCCTGATGTTTCTACCCCATCCGGACCCACTGTAATTTCATAATCAGCCTCAGGAGCTGAAGCATTATTTCCGGTATCTAAAACAATAAGCGGACGAATCATCCCTCTCGAAATATGAATCTCACCATCTGCATTTTTCACCCAGCACTCAATCATATATGTACCAGGCTCCAAACTCATTGTATTTTCCGCCTGTTTGCCGGCTGAAATTAACCCGCGTGATTTGACATATTGAATATCTGAATTCCATTCCGGTAGTGTTTTATACGCGACTGAACCAATTTCACTGGCTTCGATCTCCCCGTTTTGAAGCTGTTGCAAAGCTGATTCCCACGGGGGCATAATTTCGCCGAGATAATCACCCATATTTTTTCCATCAGGCAGTTTTGCCAGTCCTAGTTCATGAATTTCCATATTCTGCCCATTTATAAACCTGAGTGTTGTCCACCCTGAGGAGATTGTATCCGGGGCCTGAAAAGCGTAATCAGAGGCTACCACTTCTACCACCGGTATTTCCGTTTGGTTTTCGGGTGATGTCTGATTTTGTTCATCCCCAGCGCTGCATGCCTGAAATAAAATGATTATTCCTATCACCAAAAAAGTTATAAAGCGTCTCATAAGTACCCTTCTTATTCATTAGTATGATAATTAAACTTTCTCCTTGATATCTATAAATGCGCATTTCTACCTAAATTGATATCAAACTTGAACAAATAATTGGAGATTAAATTCTGTGTAGATAGATTCGATTATCTACTTAACCTAAAATCAAATGGAGGGAGTATTATGGCAAGAAGTAATCGAGTGGTGCATTTCGAAATACCTACCGATCATCCTGAAAAGTCTATGAATTTCTTTAAAACTATTTTCGGATGGAATTTTGAAAAGTATGGAGATCAGGATTACTGGTTCACAAAAACCGGTAATGAAAAAGAGGCGGGGATTGATGGAGCGATCATGAAAAAGAGAGATCCAAAACAGCCCATTGTAAATGCAATTGATGTAGAGGATATCGATCAGACGGCAAAAAAAGTTGAGCAGGCCGGCGGAAAAATTGTTGTCCCAAAAGCAGCGGTACCAAATATGGGGTGGTTCTGTTACTTTACTGATCCCGATGGTAATATCCACGGACTTTGGCAAACAGACAAAAATGCTCGTTAATTAACGTCCCTTTCTAAGCTTTAACATTGTCGAGATCAGGTCCTGTTGTGGAGGTTGGACCTCTTCGTCTATCATAGAAACGTGCTTGACGTCCTCTACCGAATAAAATGCGTCCGGTGCATATTTGCTTACAATATCTGCAAGATCTTGTCTGCGTTTTCTCTTTGCAATTGTAAATAGAATTTTTACCGGGCCGTATCTTCCGGTACCATCAATTTCTGTAACTCTGAAATCCGCTTCCTGGAGTTTGTTAGCCAAGACTTCATTCTCTTCATCCACAATAATTCGGAAAATTTGAATCCCCACTTTCATTCTCTCTTCGATGAACATGCCCACAAAAGTACCTGCGGCAAATCCACCCGCAAATGCTATATAGTTGAGCCAGTTGTCTAGATTTTGAAAAATTTGACCTACAATGAGAATCCAGATCAATACCTCAACAAACCCGAGCACAGTAGCTTTCCCCCGCATCCCTTTCGATACGAACATAATTCGCAACGTACCCATGCTCACATCTATGATGCGTGCAAAAAAGATAAACAGTGGTACATAGACCGATGGTATGACCTCAAAAATAGAAAACAATGAGTTCTTCGATTAGTTAGAGGAGTGAAATGTCTCTCTCATTTAAAATATAAAAAAGGCGTGCTGACTTATGCCAACACGCCTTTTGGCGGAGAGAGAGGGATTCGAACCCTCGATACCCTTTAAGGGGGTATACTCCCTTAGCAGGGGAGCGCTTTCGACCACTCAGCCATCTCTCCAATTGGTCAAATCAATTTCTCAAAGAGCATCAAATATAGGAAGCTTTCGCGGGCCTTTGCAAACCAAAATTAAGTTTTATTCTCATCATCTTCCTTTTCCTGTAAAATGTAAATCTGTGCAAGGTTTCTGCCCTCCTGAGCATAATCAAGCCCGTAACCGAGCACAAAAAGATTCGGGATTTTAAATCCTACATAATCAATCTGAACATCGTGGCGCGTGGCATCCGCTTTATGGAGCATTGTAGCCACTGTGAGCGACGCCGGATTCAATTGACTCACTTTATCAACTAAATATTTCATGGAAAGCCCGGTATCAACAATATCTTCAACCAAAATTACATGACGGCCTTTTAAATTTGCGTCAATCTCTTTCAGCTGCTGTACTTGACCCGAGGACACTTTCTCATCTCCATAACTGCTTAACTTCAGGAAGTCCACCTCACAAGGGATGGTTACGTAGCGCATCAGATCTGCTAAAAAAATATAAGCGCCATTTAAAACACCAATAAAAATAGGTTTCTTATCTTTGAAATCGCGGCTTACCTTCTCTCCCAATTGCCGAATTCTCTGTTGGATCTCTTCGTGCGTTAAATACACGCGAAACTTTTCCCCGTTTACATTTACATATTCAGGCTGATAAAGATCCATACTAGCTATTTTTTGTGATGGTTAACGTTTTTTCAGTGGCAGAGGTACATCGAAATTTCTCTGAAACTGTGCCCATTTCTGCTGAGTTGGAATAATTGGGGAATATAACAGCGCAAATAGTTGTATCAAAAGTTTCCAATACAAGTGCTTTCTTTTTGATTGATGATGGAATTTTCCGGTTCGTCAAATGATCCGACACCAATTGTGTGCCGTCCATTCCAAGTGGCTGAAATGAATCACCCGCCTTCCATGTGCGGATTGTTAATGGGTATTCTATTTTCTGATGATCCAAGTGTAATATCTCACTTGAATAATTTTCAGGAACAGAAGTAACCGAAAATTTCCAATCAGAAATATGCAGGGATTTTTCTGCCTGATTTTTTTCAATTTTTTGATGGATTTCCTCATCGTCTGAATCTTCAATCATTTTAAAAGAATCACGATCGCGGTATAGGAAAAATCTCTCGGAAAGCTGGAGTTTTCCGCCACTTTGCAGACCATCTAAATCTTCCAAATTTTCCAGGAATCCATGACTAATCTCTACATCCGGAGCATTTTCTTTAATAAATCGAAGTAAAATCGCGGCTCTAAGTTTTTTAGGTATATTTAAAAAATCCGATCTCTTTAATTTATTATGGGTTTCGGATACCTGTTTAAGAATCAAATCAGACATCACATTAAACTCTTCGGCCCGATCGGCAACTTTTTGAAGATTCTGCTTCCAGCCGGGAAAAAGCCGGTTCAGATCGGGAAACCAGTGATTTCGAATAAAATTTCGGGCATATGTGGATTCCTCATTCGTTCTGTCAATCCGGTAAGGCACATTGAAATCCTGAACGAACTCCATAATTTCCGTTTTAGAGACATTCAGAAGCGGGCGAAAAAGATCATCATCCAACATATCCATTCCTTTCCAGGAAGCAAGCCCTGATCCCCGTAAAATTTTTTGAAGAATGGTTTCCAGTTGATCATCTTGGTGGTGAGCAGTCAGAATGAAATCTGCATTAAACTCTTCTTTGATATCCCGAAAGGCCTCATAGCGCCGACCTCTTGCCCAATCCTGAAAGTTGCCGTCGGACTCTTCAGTGGAATCAAACCGAAGCGATACACATTCAATATTCCAGTGCATACAAATATCCTCCACCAGTTTTTGATCTTTATCAGACGCTTCGCCTCTCAACTGGTAATTGCAATGAATTACAACGGTGGGAATATCAAACCTGTGTAGCAAATATAGCATTGCCATGGAGTCCGGGCCGCCACTGACTCCGGCCACAACTTTGTCGAGCGAATCAGACAGAAAGGTTTTTACCTGATTCGTGAACTCTTTGGTGATTGGTGATGATTCGAACTTGCTCATGTACAAATTTATTGACATCTAACTGCTCATTCAACATCAATAATTCTCCATTGGAATTTACCCCGATAAACTTAAATTTTTGATTCGGTACAATTCCGTTGATACTAATATCCACCCATTCGCCATATCCAACTAGTTTTTGGCTGATATCCCGCTTTAGGGTCTCATCGTGTTTATGCCAACGCTGGTAAATATTTTCTATAGCAAGCAAAAGATTATTGAGAAGCTCCTCCCTGTCAATCGATTTGCCGGTTACCGCGTTCAAAGAAGTAGCTTGATTTTTTACCTCATTACTGAATTGAGTTTGCCCAACATTCAGCCCCAATCCAATCAGAACCCGATCCGGATTTGATCCATTAAACGTACACTCTGTTAACAATCCGCCCACTTTCTTACTATCAATCAGGATATCGTTTGGCCATTTAAGCCGTACTGATTCTCCTACATTAGTATCAAGAACCCGTGTTACAGAGTATGCAACAGCAAGAGATAATAGATTTAACCGATCGCTGATTTTAGGTCGAAATGCGATCGTAAACGTGAGATTTTTGAAAGGTTCAGCTTCCCAGGTTCTCTCATATTGACCACGACCTTTTACCTGATGATCTGCTAAAACAACCGCCCCATGAGTAAGTTCATGAGACGGAATACTTTTTAAATAAGAATTAGTAGAGTCTGTTTTTTCGAGGTAGATAAACTCCTGCCCCAACCACGAGGTTTGAAGTTTATGGTTGAAGAGGTCTACATCGAATTTTGCAGACATAAATTATTTACCTATTTCTACGACGCTGTCTTCAGTTCCAAATTCATTGGGAATGTAGCTGTCGGCTGCGTCATCATTTTCCCATTTTTCGCCATCAATTACATATCTGAATCGATAGGTGTTTTCCGGCTTTAAGCGTTTTGTAATAGTCCACTTATCTTTCTTTTTTTCAAGACTGTCAACTTCCTTATCCCAATCGTTAAAGTCTCCTGTAAGCTTCACTTCTTTATCAGCCCATTCTTCAGGGATTGAAAATGTTACTTTACAAATTGTTCGTTTAGGTGTAAAATTTTTTTCTAACATGGTTTAGTTTTGTATGCGAATTATAAATTTCTCTCTGCATAAAGTTACCTAATTATTTAATGATTAAAAACGGAATGAAATTTATTATTAATAATTTGGCATTAAATGAATTAAACTATTTAATTTATATTCCGATAAAGTCAAATGTATAAGCTGTGGGAGCGTTTCCTGTTTAAAGAATAAAGTTGGGATCCAATTTAGAACTTAAGATCATCGGATTTTACAGGATTTATAAAACCCTCCACCCTTCTAATATGTGGTGAACTTCGTCAAGTTCCCGGGCTTGTAGCACCTGTTCTGCAAGTTTATTCAGCTCATCGTAACTATGGCTACAGAGCACCGATTTCACAGTGGGAATAGAGCCTGTATTCATACTTAAGTCATTAATCCCTAATCCCAGAAGACAAGCAGCAGCTTCGGGTTTTGAAGCCATCTCCCCACAAATTGTAACCGGAATGTTGTGCCTATCTGCAGCATCTTTGGTTATTTTAATCAGCTTCCAAATAGAAGGGTGAAAACTATCAAACAGGTGTGAGATTTTTTCATTACCACGATCTACGGCCAGCGTGTATTGGGTAAGATCGTTCGTCCCAATACTAAAAAAATCTACATGTTCCGCAACATGATCAGCCATTAATGCGATGCTTGGCACCTCTACCATTACCCCAAGTTGTATGGAGTCGTCAAACGGAACGTTATTTCGTGTAAGCTCATTTTTTACCTGTTCAATCATTTTTTTGACCGAACGAATCTCTTCAATCCTTGAAACCATCGGGATAAGAATCTTAACCTTTCCCTTAAATTTCCCGGACACTCGGTAAATTGCTTCTATCTGATTTTTAAGAAACCTTTTCTTATCTAACAGCATTCGAACGCCCCGCCACCCAAGAAACGGATTATCTTCAAATTCGGCATCTTCCAACGTTTTATCTCCGCCCGCATCAAAAAGCCGGATGGTTACAGAATCATCATTGGTTGCCTCTAGAACCTTGCTGTAAAACTCAACTTGTTTGTCTACATCAAATTCTTCCGTTCCAAAAAGAACGGTTTCCGTCCGAAGAAGCCCCACGCCTTTCGCGCCGTGTGTGTTTAATCGGGGAAGCTCCTCCAAAAACTCGATATTTGCCCGAAGAGTAAACTCAGAACCGCACGTTGTTTTATTCGGCTTATTTGCCCATTCAAGTGCCTTTTCAAACCTCTTTCTCTCATCTTCTTTGCGACGCTTGTACTCTTCTTTCTGTTTCCAGGAAGGATTAATAATCACCTGTCCGGTTGTGCCGTCGATAATTACATCGCTGCCATTTTTTATGTTATAGCGATTCCAGTGAACATTAATCACACAAGGAATTCCGAGCGATTGAGATAAAATAACGGCGTGTGATGTTAATCCTCCCTTCTCCATCACAATTCCGGCAATTTTAATGCGGCTCAACTGAACCATAGCCGTCGGTGATAATTCCCCGGCAAAAACAATTTCACCCTCTTTTACAGTGTATCTTTTTTTCTTCTGTTTGGTGGCTCGAATTAATTCATCACGAATAGAAACGATATCTATGGTTCGGTCTCTGGCCCATGATGAACCGGAATTTTCCATCACCTGTATGTAATTATTCAAGGTGTTGAAAATGGCATACTCAACAGCGAAATGCTCATCTTCTATTTTCTGCTTGATGGAGGTTGTAACTTCAGGATCATACAAGATTTGAATTTGAGCATTAATGATCTCCTCCAGATCATCATCCTCGGGAATATATTTGAGTTTTTCATACTCCCGGCTCACCATCTCCCGGGCATTTACAAACTTCTGAACATTCTCTTCAACTTCATTTTCAGATATTTTTTTAGGATGAACGGTTGTATCTGCCTCTCTTAATTGCCAGACTTTTCCTATCCCAATGCCCTGGGCGGCCGGACGACCGGAAAACACCTTTGTCTGAAAATCTTTCATTTTATTCATCCATATTGAACTTCAATTCAAATAATTCCGAGAGTTTATCCAATGCTTGTTGTTCATCGGGTCCGTCTAAAATTAATTCCATCTCAGCACCTGATTCTGCAGCCAGGGTCATCACACCCAAAATACTTTTTCCGTTGACCTTATAGCCATACATCTTAATGAAAAAGTCTGATTTAAATTCTGAGGCAGTTTTTACCAATGTTGAAGCCGGACGAGCATGAAGTCCTGATTCGTTTTTTACAACTACTTTTTTTGAAACCATAGATCTTATTGGAAAAGATAAAACAATACACTTGATAACTGAACTCGAAGATATGAAAACATTAAGATGTTTTTGAATATACTCTCAGAATCAAATCATTGTGAATAAAGAAATACCATAGAACTACAGCAACTTGGCTATTCCGCTGTATTCCTATGGTGATGAGATCTGTTCGTAAAATGTGGATTCTTGTTAAAAGATCCAGAAAAGCAGAGAGTTCAGTACAGAAATAATAATACTATAAATTACAGCCCACCAGAACCCTTTGATTGTCAGTCCGTCGATCATCTTATCAATCAGCATCAATATCCATGCGTTAATGAGGAGTACAAAGAGGCCGAGAGTGAGAACGGTAAGTGGTAGGGTTAAAATGAGAATCAATGGCTTGATGAACATATTGATCAAACCAAGGACGATGGCAACGCCTATTGCAGTCCAAAAGTTCTTGATTTTGACACCTTCAAGGATATAAGCTCCCAGGAAAATAACGATGCTATTGATGAGCAATATTTTTAACATAGGTCAGATGATTTATGAATGTTTGTTCATACTACGGAGCTTATAAAATAAAGTTTAAACTATGCAGTGGATACACACTTCAAACTTGCAGGAGATCTCCTCAAATGATCTTTATCAAATTCTAAAATTACGGCAGGATGTATTTATTGTCGAGCAAGATTGTATCTATCATGATATTGACAACCTTGACCCAAACTCTGAGCATGTCTTTTTAAAGAATGATCAAGAAGTCATCGCCTATTCACGGATCGTTCCTGCGGGGAAGAAGTTTGATCATCCATCAATTGGTCGAATAGTTACGCATCAATCATTTCGTGGAAAAGGATACGGAAGAGAAATTGTAAAACGGTCACTCACCATTCTTACAGAAAGAGGAATTAAAACAGTAATCATTGAGGCTCAAAATCATCTGCAAAAATTTTATGAATCTCTTGGATTTAAAAAAATTAGTGAGCCCTATGATGTGGATGGAATATTGCATATCAAAATGACACACAAAACCTACAATTGATTGTTCATCACAATCATTTAATTCTGGGTCAGCTAAGTTGAGCAGATAAGAAAAGCCTGGTTTAAAAAATTACCCCGTAAAAGCCACGATAATAATGACTATAAGCAAAGCTACTTTGAAAAGAATTGATTTCCAGTTTCTCATTTTTTAGAACAGAACACTTTAGTGTTATCAATGACATGTGTATGTACTCAAAAATTCATTTAAAATCAAGTTATCCACATTTTTGTTTGTCAAGGTGATTAGATTTTTCTAATAAAAATCACGGGAAAGTAGTATTTTTTGAGCGTATAGAGGGTTTTACCGATTTTTAAGGTAAATCTTAAAGAAGTTATTCACATTCTCCGCTTTTCGGTTAGATATACAAGTATCCAAGAGTTTGTGCTTTATTCAGACGCCAAGAAACAAGACAATCTCTACTCTACAGTTACGCTTTTTGCAAGGTTTCGGGGCTGATCGACATTACACCCTCTGTTTACTGCAATATAGTAGGAAAGCAATTGCAGCGGAATAACCGTCAGCAGCGGAGTAAAACAATCCTTTGTGGTGGGGATTGAGATGTGAAATTCGGACAGATCTATTACATCCGAATTTTCATCATTCATAATTGAGATAATTCGTCCTTTTCGCGCTTTAACTTCTTCTATATTTGAGATCATCTTGTCGTTGGTGTGATCCGTAGCTGCAATAACAACAACAGGCATCATCTCATCAATTAATGCTATGGGCCCATGTTTCATTTCGGCGGCGGGATAACCTTCTGCGTGAATGTAGGAGATCTCTTTCAGTTTGAGAGCCCCTTCAAGCGCAACCGGGAAATTGTAACTGCGGCCCAAATACAAAAAGTTGGGAGCGTATGTAAACAGTCCTGCCAACTTTTGAATGGGTTCGTCGATATGCTCCAGTATGTATTCCACTTTTGATGGAATTTTTGAAAGCTCCTGGATAAAGGAAGCCATTTCATCCTGACTCAAAACTCCTTTTCTTTTGCCAAGCGCGAGTGCCATCATAGTGAGAACAACAACTTGTGCTGTAAATGCTTTTGTGGATGCCACTCCAATTTCCGGTCCGGCGTGGGTAAAAACCCCGGCATCCGTCTCCCTTGAAATGGTTGAGCCGACTACATTACAGATTCCCAGAACCAGTGCTCCTCGCTCTTTGGCTTCTCGGAGTGCCGCAATTGTATCTGCGGTTTCACCACTTTGCGAAATAACCAGAAGCACATCACCCTCTCCAATAAGCGGATCCCGATATCTGAATTCAGAGGCATATTCAACTTCAACAGGGGTTTTTGCTAAATACTCAAACAGATACTCACCAACTAATCCTGAATGCCAGCTTGTTCCACAGGCAGCGATTACGATCCGCCTGGCATTTACGAGATCATCCATGACATCTTCTATCCCACCAAGCTGGATGGAATTATTCTCAGTATTAACCCTCCCGCGCATACAATCAGCAATAGATCGTGGTTGCTCAAAAATCTCTTTCAGCATAAAATGTGGATACCCGGCCTTTTCAATCTCATCAATACTGATGGCCAATTCGTGAACCTCTTTGGTCAGCTCCACATCTTCGATTGTTTTTACACTGTAACTGTCTTTGGTGATGGTAGCCATCTCGCCGTCATCCAGGTAAACAACTTTATTTGTATACCCCACAATAGGTGATGCATCCGATGCAATGAACATCTCATTATCACCGATACCGAGAAGAAGCGGCGATCCTTTTCGGGCGATAAAAATCTTTTCGGGAATATCTTTATTGACAATGGCTAAACCATACGTGCCAACAATTTGCTTCAGTGTAAGTTGTATCGCTTGTTCAAAAGTAATACCCTGCGATGTCGTATAAATCTCTTCTAAAAGTTGGGGAACAATTTCTGTATCTGTTTGGCTCTGAAAGGTTTTCCCTCTCTCAAGTAGTTGTTTTTTGAGGGTAGTATAATTTTCAATAATTCCGTTATGAACCACAGCAATGTTTCCCGATTCACTCAGGTGAGGATGCGAATTAATATCGTTCGGTTCTCCGTGCGTTGCCCATCGGGTATGCCCGATTCCAATTTTTCCTTCAAATGAAGCTTGCTTGATTTTTTTGGCAAGACCGTCAACTTTTCCTTTTCCTTTTTTGTAATGGAGGCCGCCATTGAGAAGTGCAATTCCGGCCGAATCATATCCACGGTACTCAAGCCTTTTTAACCCTTTTAATAAAACTTCTGAAGCCTCTCTTTCCCCCACATAACCTACAATGCCACACATAATGATATTTATTTTTTAAACTATTTTATTTAAATGTCTAATTTAACACAACTTTTCTCACGAATAAAACTATCTAACGTAGAATTATGAAAACTGAGTGTTGTTTCTTTGAAGATGATTTTCTCGAAAATTTTCACCCGCTTACACTCACTCGCCCTGTTTACGATTTAAGAGTTGGTATTTTAACCCTTGGCGAAAAATGGCTGCATTCTCTCAATAAAACTGAGCAACCGCTCAAGGGTACCCTCCGAAATCATTTGAAAGGTGTGTTCGAGGAGTTTACGCTTTCTGATACTCATGAACAAGCCTATTGGATAAATCCACGATTTATTCCTTCTGAACCTATTGCGGATTCTGTTCATCGTTTAGATGAAAACCAGGGGATTGTTTCTGATGATCAATTGATTGCTGCCCGAGTGACCTATGAAACGCATCAAAAATGGAGCCAGCATGGAATCGATCTTGACGACATATCAACGTTAGAACTAGAATCAAACGGTTTGATTATTTTAAAAAATAGTTGGGAGCTATTTCAGATTAATGGTGACCAAATCCGAAGAGATATCAACCTTCTGAAAACAAATTTTGAGAAAAGTGAACAGGATTATCCTCATGGTATTTTCACAAATCCGGAGAACATTTATATCGAAAAAGGAGCTGTAATTGAACCCGGTGCTATGTTATTAGCAGATAAAGGCCCTATTTATGTGGGAAAGAACGCCACCATTATGGCTAACTCAACCGTGCGGGGACCCTCAGCAATTTGTGAAGAATCAGTTGTTAAAATGGGCGCTAAAATTTATGAAGACACCACCGTTGGGCCCGTTTGTAAAGTGGGAGGAGAAATAGCGAACACCATTTTTCACTCTTATTCCAACAAAGCACACGATGGATATGTTGGGAATTCAGTGTTTGGTCAGTGGTGTAATCTTGGGGCAGATACAAATACATCAAACCTGAAAAACAACTACAGCACCGTTAAAGTGATGGACTGGAAAACCCAGAAAGAGTTTGATACCGGACAACAATTTATCGGTACAATTATGGGCGATCACAGCAAAACCGGAATCAACTCCATGCTCAATACGGGAACATTATGTGGGGTTTGCTGCAACCTGTTTTCTGACAAATATCCACCCAAATATGTACCCTCATTTAGCTGGGTAAGCGGTAGTGATACCGTTCCCTACCATTTCGACAAAGCCGTTGAAGCGATGGAACGGATGATGCAACGCCGATCCGTACAGCTAACATCTTCTTATCACAACATGATGAAAGCTCTGTTTCAGTCAACCAGTTTTTAGAAAAAAGGGGCTTTTCGTGGGGGTACGAGATAAAAACACTGTCTATTAATTATATCATCAATCTTAAGAATTGGAGAACCTTTGCAGTTTAATCTGAATTTTTCCAGAAGCGGACTCTACCTCGGGCTTTTTCTATTCATAATAATTCTTTTGCTCCCCTCGCCAGAAACAATGAATGCCGTTGCGTGGAAAACTACGGCAGTAGCAGTGTTAATGGCTATTTGGTGGATCACTGAAGCGATCCCCATCGCAGCCACATCCCTCCTTCCAATTGTATTACTGCCGGTTTTAGGTATAACACCCATTGGCGAATCAACCGCTCCGTATGCAAATCCGTTGATCTTCCTTTTTATGGGAGGATTTATCATTGCCATAGCCATGCAGCGCTGGGATCTGCATAAACGAATTGCGCTACGAATTATCAATTATGTGGGAGTGAAACCGTCCTCTATTATTATTGGATTCATCATCGCTTCGGCTTTTTTGAGCATGTGGGTCAGTAACACCGCAACTGCTTTGATGATGTTGCCAATTGCTCTTTCTGTGCTCCATTTTACTGAACATAATGAGTCAGAAGATTCATCCGTCACGAACTTTGAAATAGTACTGGTTTTGGCCATCGCCTATGCGTGTAATATCGGTGGAATTGCAACGCTGATCGGAACTCCGCCTAACGCTCTTTTCGCTGGTTATATGCTTGAAAATTATGCAGTTGAGGTCAGTTTTGTAAGGTGGATGAGCATCGGCGTTCCTTTAATTTTGGTGTTACTTCCGTTGATGTATTTCATTCTCTCAAAACTGGTTTTTCCTATTAAAATCAAAGAACTACCCGGCGGGAGAGAAGTTATTGATTCGAAGCTTAAGGAGATTGGCAACATCAGCATTGCTGAGAAGCGGGTTGCGATTGTATTCGTTGTTACTGCAGCTCTTTGGATCTTCAGACCGTTAATTTCAAATATCGTCATAGGTCTTTCAGACGCCGGAATTGCCATTGCAGCCGGTATTGTTCTTTTTCTGATCCCATCCGGAGAGAAGAAACATCAGAAATTACTTAATTGGGAAAACATCCGAGATCTCCCCTGGGGAATTCTCATTCTGTTTGGCGGTGGCTTAAGTCTTGCGAATGCAATCAGTTCTTCCGGATTGGCTGCATGGATTGGAGAAAGTGTTCAA
>CAYRDO010000072.1:0-16872 GCA_964422985.1 uncultured Rhodohalobacter sp.
TAGATCACGGCAAAACAACACTTGTCGATCAGATGTTGAAGCAGAGTGGTACATTCAGGGAGAATCAACAGGTTGCGGATCGGGTCATGGATTCCGGAGATCTCGAGAAAGAGAAGGGGATTACAATTAGTTCCAAGAACACTGCTGTAAAGTGGAAAGACACAAAAATCAATATTGTGGATACTCCCGGTCACGCGGATTTTGGTGGAGAAGTGGAGCGAATTCTCAAAATGGTAAATGGTGTGATTTTATTGGTTGATGCTGCTGAGGGACCACTTCCGCAAACAAAATTTGTTTTGAGGAAATCACTGGCATTAAACTATCAGCCGATTGTGGTGATCAATAAGATCGACCGGAAAGATGCCCGGCCGGATGCTGTATTGAATGAAATATTTGATCTGTTTGTCTCGCTTGATGCATCAGATGAGCAGCTCGATTTCCCAATTCTCTATGCTATTGGGATTGATGGAATTGCTAAAAATGAACTTGAGGATGAGGGAGAAGATCTATCTCCATTGTTTGATTTGATTGTGAATCACATCCCGCCACCAGAGCAGATTTCTGATGCTCCATTTAAGATGCTTGTGAGCAGTGTAGACTGGAATGATTATGTTGGCCGAATTGCTATCGGGCGTGTGGAGCAGGGAACCATCAAAACCAACCAAGAAATTGTATTGATGGACCGAAAGGGAAATCAAAAAGCAAAAGCGAAAGCAACAAAACTCTTTACGTTTAACGGTTTGAATCGCGAACCTGTTGAGCAAGCCAATGCCGGTGATATTTTTGCACTTGCCGGTTATGAAGCTGTAGAAATCGGGGATACACTGACCCATATTTCTGATCCTACCCCAATCGATTATTACGATATCGATCAGCCAACTATGGCGATGTATTTTCGGGTTAATAATTCACCATTTGCCGGAAAAGAGGGAGATTATGTAACCTCTAACATGATCAAAGATAGGCTCCAAAAAGAGATTCGAACCAATGTTTCCATCAAAGTTGAGCAAACGGAAAATCCGGATATTTTTAAAGTTTCAGGGCGTGGAGAGCTCCAGCTTGCCATTCTTACCGAAACGATGAGGCGCGAGGGTTATGAATTTGCCGTTTCACGGCCGGAAGTTCTCTACAAAGAAATAGATGGGCAACTTCATGAACCATTTGAAGAGGTTGTGATTGATGTTCATGCGGATTACAGCAATAGAGTAATTGACAATATCCAGAAACGAAAAGGAATTATGACCTCAATGGTTCAGGAGGGAGATAATCACCGGATTGAGTTTAGTGTACCCTCAAGAGGATTAATTGGATTCAGGGGTGAAATGCTGACCGACACACGCGGAACCGGAATTATGCACCAGCAATTTTCGGAATACAAAGAATTTGCAGGAGAAATTCCGGGCCGAAACCGAGGTGCCTTAATTGCTTTGGAACAAGGAGAAGTTACCTCTTATGCATTGGAAGGACTGCAAGATAGAGGTCAATTTTTAGTTAAACCGGGTGATCCGGTGTATGAAGGTCAGGTTGTTGGAATCAATAATCGGGTTGACGATTTAGTTGTGAACGTGGTGAAGAAGAAAAATCTGGCAAATCACCGTGCCACTCAGTCCGCCGATGCAGTGAAAATTTCACAAGCCAAAAAGCTGACCCTCGAGCAGTCTATTGAATTTATTGATAATGACGAGTTACTCGAAGTAACGCCGAAAAGTTTACGAATTCGGAAACTATATCTGGATCATAACGACCGAAAACGAGCTGAGAAGAAGAAAGAGGCTTCTGGTCAGTTATCATAAAAAATTGTAGTTATTGTTTTTTTAAAAGGTTCAGTCGGAAACGGCTGGACCTTTTTTTATGGGTAAAATTTCTTTAATGGAAAGGAATTGAAAACTCAGTCCGATTGTTGTTTGGTAGAATCTGAGAATCAAACAATTCTATGAAGAATATTAACAGTCACCGCGTTTTCAAGAGGAATAAAAAAGAGCCCAATCCGGATGGTAAATATGTGGTTTACTGGATGCAAAGTACACGACGTTTCCATTACAATTTCGGACTTGAATATGCGGTCAGTTGGGCAAACAAACTTGAAAAACCACTGCTGATATATGAAGCCTTTTCCTGCAACTACAGGTGGGCTACTGACAGATCTCACACGTTTATGATGCAGGGGATGAAAGAACATCTCAATTTTGCAGGAGAGAATGAATTAAATTACGTCACATTTTGTGAGGAAGAACCTGGTCAGATTGAAGAGATGTTTATGAAGATCAGTGAAGATGCGTCTCTTGTGATTTCGGATGAGTTTCCAATTTTTATCATAAATAAGAGTAATCAAAAATTTTCTGAAAAAGTTGATATTCCCTTTATCACAATCGACAGTAATGGTTTGATACCCCTTGGAATTACGGATAAAGATCCATACAGTGCGTATTTCTTCAGAAAAATCATGCAGAAGAATTTTGTGGAGGCCTATACCCATCCGCCTAAAAAAGATCCGTTAGATGAGTTAGAAAATCATGATAAGATTGAAGCTATTTCTGAGATTGTGGATCAGTTTCCGAATGGGAAAAAGGCCTTAGAAGAAATTCCGGCATTTATTAAAGGGCTCGACATCAACCATTCTGTAAAACCAATTGATTGGCAAGGCACCAGAAAAGCCGGTTTGGGAATGATGGGACAGTTTATTCAAAATGGATTGTTTGAATATGGGGAAAAGCGAAATGATCCCGATGAGCAGAAGACGAGTCATTTGAGTCCTTGGCTACATTTCGGCAAAATCTCCACTTTTGAAATAGTTCGTGCTGTATTTGAACATCAACCGGAAGATTGGAGTCTGGACAAAATCACATATAATAATGGTTCAAGAGGTGGTTTTTACAATGGAAATTCAGACATTGCCAAGTTTTTGGATGAGTTAATTACATGGAGAGAAGTAGGGTTTCATTTTGCACATCATCGATCCGATTATGATCAGTTTGAAAGCTTGCCGGATTGGGCACTTGAAACGTTGAAGGAGCATTGGGATGATCCAAGAGAGTGGAATTACTCGTATGAAGAGTTGGCGAGTGCAGAAACGCATGATGAGATTTGGAACGCTGCCCAAACACAGCTTCGGGAGGAGGGAATTATTCATAATTATCTGAGAATGTTGTGGGGAAAAAAAGTTATTGAATGGACAGAGAATCCCGAAACCGCTTTTAAATACTTGATTGATTTAAACAATACCTATGCCATTGATGGGCGTGATCCAAATAGCTATTCAGGTATTTTTTGGTGTTTTGGACGATTCGACAGAGCCTGGCAAGAACGGCCTATCTTCGGCAAACTACGATATATGACAAGCGATAGCACCCGAAAAAAAATAAAAATCAAACATTATTTGAATAAATACGGTGGACAAACAAATCTTCTTTAATATAGGATTTAAAGGCGATAATTATTTAATATCGGGTAATTAATCGATAATTTGTGATTATCGAAAAAAAAGACGATAATTGGGTATGGGAACTACAATAACAGGAGATATTGTCGATTCGCAATCTGTGCAAAAGCCGGAGATTTGGTTAGATCCGCTAAAAGATCTGCTTTCTACTTTTGGAGATTCGCCATCAGTGTGGGAAATATACCGTGGAGATAGCTTTCAGATCATAGTATCACCCAAAGATGCGTTAAGAATATCGCTGCTCATAAAGTCCGTCATCAAAAAAATCCCGTCAAAAAAATTAGACGTTCGGTTAGCAATCGGAATTAGTGAAGAGGAGATCATCGCAGATAGGGTCAGCGAGGCAGCCGGAGAAGCATTTGTATATTCCGGTCAATTGTTAGATACTCTAAAGCAGAAAAAAGTTCACCTTGGAATTAAAACTCCCTGGGATGAATTTGATAAAGAGTTTAACATGATGTTCAAGCTGGCTCTTATTATTATGAATTCCTGGACAAGTAATTCTGCAGAAGTTGCTGAACTGTTGCTTAGCGTTTCCGGAATTACTCAGGTAGAAATTGCAGAGCGCTTAGACATTGCCCAATCATCCGTTAATGATAGAATTAAAAGAGGAGCCATCTACGAAATCATGGAGATGGAAACATATTATCGTGATAAAATTCAAACTAAACTTTCCCGGAGTTTCTGAATGGTTCTTGTAAAACTAATTTTAGCCCATATCATTGGTGATTTCTTTCTTCAGCGAGGGGAATGGATTGAGAGCAAGGAGAGAAAAAAATGGTTTTCACCACACTTGTTTCTTCACGTTTTTATTCATTTCGTTTTAATGCTTCTTCTGCTGTGGGATCTTAGTGTATTGCCTATCATTTTGTTGATCACAATTACACACTATATTATCGATGGATGTAAGCTTACATTTCATACTGAGGAAACCCGGGGGCTATGGTTTGCCGCTGATCAGGTAGCTCATTTTACGGTTTTAGTAGCAGCGTGGTACTTTTATTGGGGCGGAGCAGATGTCGGTGGTCTTAGCGATCAATTTTGGATTCTATTGACGGGTTTACTGTTTCTCACCTATCCGGCTTCGTATTTCATGCAACACTTGATGGCTTCATGGAGCGATGAAATCGAGACAAGTGAAAAGGAATCGCTGCAGGGGGCAGGAAAGTATATCGGGATGTTGGAACGGATTTTTGTGTATTTCGCCATCATCACATCAAATGTTCAAATCATAGGATTTTTGCTTGCAGCTAAATCTATCTTTCGGTTTGGTGATTTAACCCGCTCAAAAGACAGAAAGCTCACAGAATATATTTTGATTGGAACTCTGTTCAGTTTCTTGATGGCAATTATTGTAGGTCTGCTTAGTACAAGATTATACTTTATCCGATAAGCTTATAGCTTTTTAATCAGTTCAATCACAAGTTTAGAAAAATCTTCTTTTCGACTATCTGCGGCTTTTTTTACTTCTGAGTGATTTAATTTATTAGAGCTCAAACCAGCCGCCATGTTTGTTACGAGTGAAATAGCTGTGACCGGAATATTTAATCGTGCAGCTTCCATCAGTTCCGGCGCAGTGCTCATCCCCACTACATCCACTCCCAATCGTTGAAATGCTCTTATCTCAGCCTTCGTCTCATAATTAGGACCTTTCACATAGAGATATGTGCCGTTTTGAACATTCAATCCAATATTTGAAGCAATCTGTTTTGTCTTTTCTGCATATGGATACAAGTTATAAGTGAATTTATCTGACGGGCCGGACGAGATTTTTTGAAAGAGCCTAAACACATCATTAATGACCATTAAATCGCCAACTTTAAAATTATCGTTGATGGCACCGGCTGCATTTGAGATGATGATTTTTCCGGCAGAGAAAAGCTTTGAAAGATGAATCGGCACCACAGTTGTCTTAAACGGATGTCCTTCATAATGATGAAATCGGCCTGAAAATACCAGTACTTTATGACCCTCAATGGTTCCGAAAATCAGAGATCCGTCATGTCCTTCAACGGTGGTGGTTGGGAAGCCTGGAATGTCTGAGTATGGAATTTCTATGGCATCATGAATATAAGCTGTGAATCCACTTAATCCAGATCCTAAAATAACGGCGGCTTTCACCTTTTCCGGGAAACCGTTGTTCGTTAAATAATTTTTAGCCCTCGCAAGTTTGTCCGAACTTGTCATCCCGAAATATTTTCAATCTTGTATCCTTTGGATTCATCATACGAAACTAATTTGAATAATGGAGAGTCGGTTTCGTGATAAGTCATAATAGTATATCCCTCTTCATGCGCTAATTTCTGAAGCTCTTCTCTCTTCCTCATGCTTTGATCCGGTTCTTCATCATACTTTGCCTTATACACTCGATTGATGGCATTTTTCGTCCCGATAACATCTCCAGCCATGAGATATTTGTGATCCCCATTTTCATAAAATAGTACATAGTGAAATTTCGTATGCCCGCCAATGCGTTCAACACGTACATAGGGGAGAGGATTTTCATTTTTTGACAGAAATTTCAAATCGGCTTTGGAATCCAAAAAGTGAAAAAAATCGATCTCATCATCACTTTTTTTGTCGATATTCTTTCGAAGTCGATCCCAGGCTTCTTCAGATACCCAGATTGAAGCCTCCGGGAATGTGATGTCCCAAAAACCATTTTCGCGATGGGCAAGTCCACCCATATGATCGAAATGAAGATGACTGATAAAAATATCGGTGATATCGTAATCAGACAGGGAGTGCTCTGCCAGGTATTCTAGCATCGTGTTGATGGATGTATCCGCACCAAAAAGGTCGCCAATACCGGCATCAAAAAGGATGTTATGATTCTCATCTTGAATCAAAAAAGGATTGATTGATAGTTTTAAAGCTCCTTTTTTTGGAGGATCAGTTCTGTCAATTCTGTGAAATACTTTGTCTGTACCAACTGAAAAAGTCCCCTCGTACAAAGTTGACACTCTTGGTGAATTCTTCATATACCTATTTATTGCCGGGTGGGCTTATTCGTCTTCTTTGTTTTCAAATTTCTCATACGCATCAATGATGTCCCGAACCAGTTTGTGGCGAACAACATCGTTTTGGTCGAGATACACAAATGAAATTCCGTTAATATCCTGCAGAATTTTCTGGATGGAAACCAGTCCGGATTGATGTCTTCTGGGTAAGTCGGTTTGGGTAACGTCTCCTGTAATAATCGCGCGACTGTTGAAACCAATCCGCGTCAAAAACATCTTCATCTGAGTATTAGTGGCATTCTGAGCTTCATCCAATATCACAAATGCATTATTCAGCGTACGACCTCTCATGTAAGCCAAAGGTGCAATTTCAATAATGTTTTTCGCAAGCTGAAATTCGAGTTTATCGAACTCGATCATCTCTTCGAGAGCATCGTAAAGAGGGCGGAGATAGGGATCAATTTTTTCCTTCAAATCACCCGGAAGAAATCCAAGATTTTCACCGGCTTCAACTGCAGGTCGTGCTAAAATAATCTTTTTTACTTTCCGCTCTTTCAGTGCCCGAACTGCTAATGCTACCGATGTGTACGTTTTTCCTGTACCGGCAGGACCTATGGCAAAAAGGATATCATTATGTTCAGAAGATTTTACGATTTCGCGCTGACCAGGTGTTTTGGCTGAAATTGCTTCACCCGTAAATGTGTGTAAAATCGTATCACCGAGATCCGGATCATTGGGTGGTGTCCACATGGGTGTATCATCGCCCTCTGTTTTGTTTGCAAGCGCAAGAAGGGTGGAGAGGTCACTCTGCTGAATTTGACCATTTCTTTTGGCGAGGCCAATCATCTCTTCCAGAATTTCCTTAACAGAATCAACTTCAGATTCCGGTCCCAGGATCTTCACCCTGTTCCCACGAGCGGTAATTTTGGTCGCAGGAAAGGCACGATCCAGTTGATTGAGATGCTCATCAGAAAAGCCAAGTAATACTACCGGCTCTACATCTTCAATAAAGAGTGTTTCTTCCGAAATTTGTTGTGATGTGTCGATAAATACTAAACTTTAAGTTATTTACTGAAAGATAAGAAAGTTTCAAGAATTGCTTAAACTACACTGTTTGTTCCCGATCGGGCAGATTTCAGTAATGTGGCAATCCGTTTCGGGATGTCTTCTGCCTTAAAAACACTGCTTCCTGCAACTAGCACATCCACACCACTTGAAACAAGTTTTTGGGCATTTTTGGTTCCAACACCACCATCAATTTCAATTAAAAACGATAATTGAAGTTGATCTCTTAGCTGGTATAATCTTCTAACTTTTTGATAACTGTTCTCAATAAATGACTGGCCGCCAAATCCCGGATTTACACTCATTATTAGTACTAAATCTACATCCGGAAGGATCGGTTTCAAAAGGTCAATATCTGTGGCAGGATTTATAACAACTCCGGCCATACATCCATTATTCTTAATATTTTGAATAGTACGGTGCAGATGAGGACAGGCTTCGTAATGAACGGATATTAAATCTGAACCGGCATCTGCAAAATCATCGATGAACTGGTCCGGTTTTTCAATCATTAAATGAACATCCAGGAAAACTTCCGGGGCAATTTTTCTTACTGTTCCAACAACGCCCGGCCCATAACTGATATTGGGCACAAAATGTCCATCCATAATATCACAGTGAATCCATTGAATTCCCTCATTCGTACACTGCTTGATTTGTTCACCTAATTTTGAAAAATCAGCAGCAAGGATGGATGGTGCTAAAACCGGTAAATCAACATTCATTATTTTTGATTGGGTTGGTTCTGTTGGTTTATAGATGAAGAATCATCAATAATAGCACCAGATTCAACTTCTTCCCGTGCATCAAATCGTTCGGCTACAATCAGCTGAAGCGATTCCCCTTCTGTTAATTCTTCTTCATTTGGGCTGAAAGAGATTACGGTATTTGGCGTGTATTCCCGACTTGGCTGAAATCGAACTTCACCCACCCGAAGTCCTGCTTTTGTAATAGATTGCTGGGCTTCTGAGAGCCTCAAGCCGACCACATCAGGAACTTGTACTATTCGGGAGCCTAAACCGTCGCTCACGGCAAGATTCACAACCGTTCCACGGGCAACACTATCTCCGGCAGCTACTGATTGCCTCAATATAGTATTTCTGAAGCGCGATGATTCATAGCTTTTTGTCCCGACTGTCAATCCATGATTTTCCAATTGAATTTCGGCATTCCTTAGAGACATATTCACCACATCGGGCACTACTGTTTGAGGAGTTGTTGCAGTATTTACAGTTAAATAAATCTTTCTGTTGGGCTTCACTATTTGTTGAGCGGAGGGAGACTGGTCGATTATATAATCGGCGGGGTAAGCTGAATTCGCTCTTCTGTCTAACACTTCATGCCGAAGTCCATACTCATCCAGAAGTGTGGTCGCTTCATCCAAAGAAATTTTTGTGACATCGGGGACGGTTACACCTTCATTGTAATTGGTGTAAGACGGCATGATGATGAAATCCAAAAGAAGAATAAAAACAATTCCAAGAGCGAGGAGGCTGCCAAGAAAAATATATAACCGCCTGTCCCTGAGGATGGATTGTAATGTATGTTTGATCTGACTCATTCAATCAGGTTTAGAAACTGTAGGTGACTGTAAGCTGCTTGCCGGGTAAAATACTTGAAGTGGCTTTTAGCCTGTTTTGTTTCAATTTGAGGGTAAAATAAGCATCAAATGCAGAAAGGATGTGATTTGCAATCAAGATTGACATAAATGTATTGCTTCTTCTATAATTAGAATTAAATGTTTTTGCCATTGATGCACCATCATAGAAGAAGGGGCTGGCATAAGATCCGCCTCTGTCAATCACAAAGCGCTCGTTGTAGAACGTTCCCGTATGCCCGATGTTATCATGAAACTCATTATAATCTCTCCAACCGGCCTGGTATTGATAGTATTTGGAGATCAGCTCATAATATTGCTGACTACCGTACTCAGGCATTGTGTGTGAAAAATTATTGGCGCTATTTTGATCCGACGTTATATATGGTGTATTTCTTTCCACATCTCGTAAAAGGTTGATATCAACCTCGGCCCAATCTGATTCTACATCAAATGAAGCCTCAGTATCGCCAACCATCTGCCTGAGTTCATCAATATGTGGGTTCTCAAGTCCGTTTACGTCATGGTATTGAACCAACCAGTTGGAATATTGAACTACACTCCAATTTCTATTGGCAAACTTTTCGTAATTTCTTTCACCTACTCTTGCGTCGTTTCTATTATCAACAAACATGTAAACTGATGTCGCTTCAATCGCTAAAAACAGACCCGCTTTCCACCAGCTTCTGTTCCTTATTTGTCCGGACCCGGGAATGATTAAAGAGCTAAAAAACGATTGAAATTTGCTGCCATTTCGAATTGCATACTCATCCTGGTAATTCAAAGTGGAAGATTCACGCATCAAGATTGGAGTCACCAGATTGTAGCCATTCTCTGTCTGTGAGTTTTTTATCACAGGAGATGCTGAATTCGCTGAAGTTTTTTCCTGACCTAGAGCACAAATGGGAATCAGGAAAAAAAGTGCGCTAATGAATGAGAATTTCACAACTGATTGAAATCAAAAGTTAAACCAAAATAAAAAAGCAACTCTTTGCCGTACGTAATAGAGTTTTCCGAAGATGTAGATATAAATTGGTCCGGTAATGTAACGTTAAATCGGTTGAAACCATACGTAGTCGTGAGAAAAAATTTAAGTGGAAAAATATAGTAACTATTCAGCGCAAACCTTAATTCCGTGCCGATTCCCGTTTTTATATTATCTCCGATGTTCAATGGACCACCCCAACCATTTCCAGCTTCAAAAAAGAGATTGCCGTATAATTTATCAAGTGTATAGGCGCCAATCTGTTTATTGATATCTCTTTTGAGGGGCGCTAGGAGGGAAAATCGTCCCCAAATTGTGCGTTGACCGCCAATTGCAAAATAGGGGTACGAACGCATTCCTGTTAATCCACCGGTATAATCCAGGTAAAAATAATCCTCAGGATTGCTGAAATAACTGAAGATTCGGGATGAAAGTATTCCATTTACATCTCCGGCAATGTTACCTCCAAGTTGACTCTCCAATTCCAGTGAATAATTCGTTGTTTGATCGTAAATAGGGGAGAGGGATCCTTCGTCTAATTCGAACTCCTGTAACAATCGCCCGTTTTCTACCTGGAAGCTCGCACTGGCTCGTGCTCCTTCCGGAGTGATATCTGAGTGGCGAGTTGGTACAATTGTATTGGCAATGTATGAAAAGGAGTATGAGGTTCCTTTAAAATATTCTGTGGTGGATCCGGGGATGAATTGATTAATCTCTTGTGAGAAAAAACCATCTGTGGCAACGCTATAGGGTGAATAGGAAGCTCCAAATTCCAACAAACTCCACTGATTTAATTTACTCCTGAGGTAAAGATTTGCCTCCCAAACATTGTATCTGATATCAATTGAAGTTTGAGTAGGAAGGCAGGAGGTACATGGAAATTCCTCGATAGAGGCGCCATCGCGAACATTTCTCTTGAGATTGTAGAGTTCTACACTAATGGTTGGTGACCAGCTTCGTTTAATGAAAGGAATCCCCTGGTGATCAACGATCAGAAAGAGGTCGCGATCAAGGTTATTCAGTCTTGTGGGTGAGAAGAAGTCGGTAAAGCTGTCTGCTTCTAATGAACCAAATCCAAAGAGTGCACCTGCAAAAATATTCAGTCTGTCCGTAACATCCCTGGATGTAAAATACGCTCCGGCTTTCAAATCACGAACCAGATTTTTCCCAACATAACCAAACTTTCCGTTGGAAAGAAGGCGTGAATTACTGCCGTGTAATTTCGAATAATTATCAAACCGAACGACCGGAATAACACTTAAACCTGTTGAAGTCTGATTGTAAGGACTCCATAGAAAGGATTGTTCAATATCCCCGACACTTAAAATAATTTCTGATTCTTGATCTTGGTTTTTTAGCGAATCGTGAACCGTCGTGAACATCTGATTTTCATTGAAAATGGAACTCTCTTGAAGTTTCTGTGCAGTTATACTTTCTGATGGGAGAGAAGGTTGATCAGATAAGTCGGTGACTGTGTGAGTCTGTTTGAACTCAGGTAATTTCATTGCTGAAATTTTATAACCGTCTGATCTGTATTCTGAGAAGAAAAGAGAGTCTGTCGTAGCAAATGGCATAAATGCGCCGCCTTTCTGATCCGTAATTTTTTGGATTGATTCACCGTCAATTTCAGATCGAAAAATGTTGAAAATCCCACCGGCATCGGTTGAAAAGTAGATGTACTCATTATTTTGATCAATCCATGGATCTCTGAAATCGATAAATGGATTTTCAAACAAAGTTACTATCTCGCCGGATTCGACATTTAGACGGAACAAATTCCGATTATTGATTCCGGCCGAGGAAAAGTAAACATATTGTCCGCTAGGAGACCAAACCGGGGTATAAACCGTTTCGCCGTTTTCAAAATTAGTTAATCTTTTTTGTTCCCGCGATTCCAAATTAACGAGTACAAGATTTTGAGTACCATTCTGAAGTTTTACAGCCACAACTTTTTCTTCCCAGGGATGCCAAGCCGGATCCTGAATTCGGGCATCTTTCGTGATTTTTTTCTCCTTCAATGAGTCACTATCAAATACAAAGAGATCTTGATACTGTTCACCAACCCGGTTTTTATCCGTTTTACTGTAGACTACTTTTTTTCCATCCTGAGAGAATGAAAAGCGATTTCCGATTTGGTCAATAGCGATATCCGAATTAGAAAAATGGTCGAAAAAGTTCGAACCATCTGAATCTTGCAACGGTTTTTCGAGTTCATCCACAACAATTGTTGAATCCGGTGTCTCAAGAATAAGCAGGGTTGTGGCATAATCGCGGCCCTGATTCGACAGATACCCGAAGGTATTCCCTTGATCATCGAACTGGGGATAGAAGTTCATAAAACCATTTTCTACCACAGTTATGATATCACCATCAACTAAATCCCGGATCTGTTGTTCATATTTCTCTTTTCGGTTTTGAGTCCACTCGTGATGTAATTCTGGTCCCGTTTTTCCGGTAACTGATTTCATGACTTTACTGAAGTCATTTGAACCTTCACCCGAGGCTTTTGATAAATCCGCAATGATATTTTCACCAAATTGCTCCGTCAGGTATCGAACAAAATCAAAGCCCTGGTTGTAAACCATTTCTCGTTCAAGACTATTTTTCGAGCTAAAATCGCCCATCTCCTTAAACCCAAGAGTATTATCGGAAAGAATATTCATTCGAAGAATCATATCCCGGTGTGTATCCCAGTAATCATAGAAAATATTCTCTCTCATAAACTGGGCCGTTCCCTCTGAAAACCAGGCAGGAATGCTAACTGTAGAGAATGGATGAGTGATAATTCCTTTCGGGGACCCGTAAAGAACATCCGGGCGGCGGACATCCTCATAAGACAACCATTGAAAATAGATCGATTGAATGGTTGGAGATCGCCTCATGGATGCACCCATCTGCACGATGTGAGTAAACTCGTGCGTAATCACATTACGAAGCCACTGATGTGTTCCGCGCAGAGGAGTATCGAGAGGAGGGATCCAGATATCAATTTTATCATCAAAAAAGTAGGCGGCACCATTGGCATAATCCTGGCGATCACGCAGAACAATACTCACTTTTCGCTCCGGCTCATAGTCATATAAATTTGTGATGGGCTGATAAATTTGATTCGCAATCAGTGAAGCTGTTGCGGCTGTTTTTTCGCTCCCATCCTGGTAGTGGATTAAAAAATGGTCGCCCTCTATGGTATACCAAGAAAGATGATTATAAGGAAAACCGATCTCTGACGGAGAAACTTGAGAGAAGCCATAATGGTAACTGAACGCCATCAAAAGGAATAATATAAATCGATATGTAATTTTTTGACTCATTACTTAGCGATGGCAATTTTAATCAGTTTTTGTTCTTTTACTCCGCCTGATTTTGCTTCCACAAGTGCATAGTAACCACCGCTTGCCCAGCTTGATGTATCAATGAGAATCTCTTCGGCAATTTGGCCTTTACTTTGAATGGTTTGATCAGAAATCAGTCTGCCGCTCATCGTTAATACTTTAATTCGAACTTCAGCGGGTTCCCGGGTTTGGAACCGGATTTGAGTTTCATCCTGAGCGGGGTTCGGCCAGTTATAGGTTTCTTCCCGGTTCAAAAGAGAAAGTTCAGGATTAATGGAGCCATCCGATTCAATGAAGCCAGATATTTTATTGGTGGTTTGATTTCCATATTTCGATCGCCACTGAACATTTTGAATCTGTTTGAACTCCCAAACGTTAAGTTCTCCGAAATGACTAATTGCAGCTAACTTATTATCTGCGATGACCGGATGAACGGGTTGACTATTTGCGTTCTGGATTCCACCTACCAGTAAAGGAAATCCTGTAATGGGTTCTCCATTCTTGTCAAAGGCATAGAGATTCATTGAAGATTCATCGTAACCTGTGATGATAATATCGTTCATTTCATCGCCATCGATATCTGCAATTAACGGGGTGCCTATGAATATAACTTCTTGTGGAGGAGAAAGGGGAAATGATGCGAGAAATGCTCCATTCATATTTTTCGCAATAAGCTGATTCGAGGAGTAATCAACAAATAGAAAATTTGGACTTCCATCTTCGTTAAAATCAGCAATTGCCGGCCAGTCGATGGAAGCAGAATCATGGATGAATCTTTTGGATTGGTAATCATCATCAGATGTGAAAATTGAAAGCTCACCATCCTCAAGCAGATAGAATAGAATCTCATTTTGAGACGATTGTATGATTCCGGTGTAAAACCGCGAATTCTCTTCTGTTTGATTGATCACAAATGATTCAGATCCTCCGGGAAATTCAAGCATGAGAACTCCATCCTCAATTCTGGATTGATACTCCCCAATTCGATCGGAATACTGAACAGGAAGATTATTTTGAAGCAGTTCACCCGTCGATAGATCAATCTGTGTGGAAGTTCCATCAACATCTAAAATGTTGTTTTGATGAGAGCTGAGGAAAGCACTATTTGTGTCGGTTGTAAATGATGAACCATCGTCCAGCTCTCCATCATCAAATCGATACGCATTGATGTTAAAAGGAATACTGTATCGAAGAGGATTTTCAGCAATGGCGATTAAATCGTCACTCAAATAAGGTTGTTGAAGTGATGATTTCTCAACTCTGGAATTTGAAAGCGTTTTTCTTTCATAGTTATAAAAACGGATACCATCGTACCCGGGAATCATAATCCACCCATTACTCATTGGTTGAGCCGCCAACGGAAATCGCCTCCAATATGGATCATCGGTTGGAGAAATTGTTGTAAATTTCAGGTTGGATTGAGTATCCCACGATTCGTACAAATCGGAAAACGGATTGAGAGGGCGAATTCTGAAACTCGCGACAGGCTGATTCTCAGAAAAATCAAAAAACTCAAAAGTTGCAGGAGCACCGGAGTTACTTGAGTTATCAGGACGAGTATTAGGACCGAATCGATTCTCATAAAATTGAATGGTATCGGCTTGGGTAATGACTCTGGCATCATTTTCGGACCACCAAAAATCAAAAGGCGATCCTGTTACATTATTTTGGGATAATCCAATATTTGTGGGTAGACCGATATCCTGAGCGCCATCTGCTTCTTCAAGATCCACACCTTTGCGATTTGGATTGTTGTTGATGCTGTTTTGGCTGATTTTTGAATCAATAATTCCCTCATCAATATGCCAAATCAATATTCCGCCATTCAGTTCTCGCTCTGTTCCATCGTCTTCAGAAATGATTCCGCCAAGAAGTGAGAAATCGTAATTACTGACATCAATCACAACGCCGGGTTCTAATAAATCATCAAATCCGGTTTCTTGGTTTACAAAAGCTTGATCTTGATTGGTGAACATTTGAGTGACGATTGATCCATCACTTTTCTCAATCGTAATTGTTATTCCATTTCCTTCCGGATCTCTGTGACGATTTTCAACCAAAAAATATTCGCTGCTTGAAAGGGGAACCTTAGCTATGCTTAGATTCTGGAAATCAGATTGTGCCGGGAGGGTAATCGTGGTTTCAGATTCGGTGTCAACCAAAAATGGGGTTTCCCATCCCAGATATGTTTTTTCCCAAGCCGAGAGTTCAGGTGGAAATAGTCCATTGAATGAGAAGATTCCGGCTCCGTCCATCAATCCGAAACGACCAATTCCCGACCGACCGTTTTCTGTATTGAAGAGATCCGGAAGGCCAAGATGACTTCCAATTTGGGCCGTCAACAATCCATTGATCGATAAAGGGAGTACAAATGAATTGCCAACCGCATCGGCTCCTGAGCGGGTTAATGTTCGCGGAATAATCAACGAGTTATCAACCAACAAATTTCCATTATTGATAGGAAATCCGCTGAATGATGGATCAGCCAAAAAATCAGCTAACGTTTCTTTACTAAGATAAAACGAGGGGAGATCTTGCGGTGTTTTATCCAGATTTGTGCCTGTGAGTTCAACATCTCTTCCAATTCCTGCGTGGAAAATGACAAACGCAATATTATCTCCGGGATTAAATTCTGATAAATTGATTTCAGAATTTCCAACTGCTGACCAAACGTCTGTGATGAACACGCTCATCTCAGACAGATCAGGATTTTCCCCAATGGGTGAGTATTCAGCCATCTTTTTGGGAAGTTTGTAGACTTCAGGGAGGACTTGAAAATCAATTGAGATTTGATCGCCAGAAACTTTTTCGAAATAGTTTTTTACGAATTGAAGATGTGCTTCAAAATAGTGTTGGTCATGAGGAAGCGCATCGATATTCGTCCCCGGATTTTCGAGATATGGAATGCTGCCGGGGCCAAACGTTCCGTTTCCGGATGTGAATCGATTTGTGTCCGGTTGAAATTCCACCATCACACCAAGAATTTTCAGGTGATCAGGTGCGGATCGATTTTGAGAATGAGAATAAGAGGAGGGAGAAACTAATTTCGGCTGAGCCGTGGATTGAGCCAACAAATCATCAGAAAAAACAGCCAATAAAAAAAGCAGTGATAAAATAAATATACCACTGCTTCTTGAAATTAAATATGTCATTCAAAAGAGAGGATCTTACCTGAAGTTCATGAGGAAACTCAATCGAATTGTGTTGGCAAGCGGATGATCATCCTCTAGTGTGTAGATATAACTAAAGTCTACACCGAAAATGTTATAACGGAGACCGGCTCCCAATGTAACAAATTCTCTGTTCCCGTTTTCAGGATGTTCGTAGTAATACCCGGATCGAAGAGCGAAGAGATCGTCATACCAATATTCGAGTCCAAACCCGTACATCAATTGCTGTCCGAGACTTACGTCGACGGTTTCTGAACCGTTGAATCGTTCATAAGATCCCCAGGAGTTGAAGAGTGCTTCAATCACACCCATCGTTTCATATTC
>CAYRDO010000072.1:16882-18483 GCA_964422985.1 uncultured Rhodohalobacter sp.
TTCGGGGCTTTCCGGATCATCTCCCACGCTTTCATTTCGTGCCATGATTTTTGAGATATCATTGGAGAACGTCAGAGTATTTATTCCATTTGCGTCAATATCCATCGTGTAAGCCCAGCCCAATCGCATAACAGTTGGCAGCGGATCTTTCTGAGCATTATCCGTGTACTGAATGCCCGGTCCTATGTTAGAAAGATTGAAACCGGCATTAAACGTTGCCTGGCGACTTCCAACCTGGAATGGATCTGTTTTGTAGAGAGCGGCTAAATCGATTCCTACGCTTGAACCGGGACTAATTTCCTGGCCACTTACACTTCCATCAGCCAGAGAACTGTAAATGTATCTAAGACCCGTTCCCAAGGAAAAGTTTTCTGAGATGCTGAAACCGTAGGAAAGTCCTGCAGAAATTTCAAAACTGTTGAAACGGCCGAGTTCTAAGCCTGTTTCGTCAGTTCGAATCTGTTCACCAAGATTCAGGAAGGTGATATGACCGCCAATAGTTCCAATTCCATCTACATAATAGGTTCCAACGAGATAATCATAAAAAAGATCTGCATTAAAAGCCGGCAGCCAATTTGCGTGTGTTACACTAATTTGGTTTTGATTTTGGAACGCCAAACCTGCAGGATTCCAAAAGATGGCTGATGCATTGTCTGCCACAGCAACCCCGGTATTTCCCATTCCCGTTGATCTTGAATCAGGTTCTATCTGAAGAAATGGAACAGCCGTGATTCCAACCTGTGCCTGTGCCGCAAAGATTGGTAGTAGTAAAAGTGCTGTGAGAGAAAAAAGGATCTTTTTCATGACGTAAAAACTAAGTGTTTAAATGGGTCTAAAACTCTACCAAAGTATAAGAATAACTCAGGTAATATTTATCTATTGTTTCTCTTAATGGATCAACCGCAAGATTAAAATTTGCCGGGTTAAACTGAATTAGAAAATCCTAAAAGAATGTAAGGGTTTAACCTGAGACAGAAAATGATCTTTTTATGTTGAATAGTAGAAACTGTAGCGATTTAAAATAGGCTGACGTAGAGTTAATTAATCAATTGAGATAAAAGAAGTGGCTGAATAAATTTTCAACACCAAATAATACATTCACACCCCAAAAAAGTCAAGCGAAGTAACTATTGGACTTATCTTAAATCATTTCAACAACTAGCGCTGATGCACCGCCGCCGCCATTGCAGATCCCTGCGCAACCAACTGTTCCGGCTGTGCGTTTGAGCGCGTGTAAAAGAGTTACTACAATTCGAGCTCCCGAACAGCCTATTGGATGACCAATACTTACTGCTCCGCCATGAATGTTTACTTTTTCAGGGTCGAGTTCCAGAATCTGATTATTTACCAACGATACAACCGAAAAGGCCTCATTAATTTCAAATAGATCAACGTCACTTTTAGCAACTCCGGCTCTTTTTAGTGCGATAGGAATTGCATCAGCAGGAGCAGTAGTAAACCATTCAGGTGCTTTTGCAGCACTTGCGTGACTCTTGATCCTGGCAATTGGTTTCAGGTTTAATTCTTTGGCTTTGTCTTCACTCATCAATAAAACAGCAGCTGCACCGTCATTAATACTACTGGCATTTGCTGCAGTGATG
>CAYRDO010000073.1:0-18426 GCA_964422985.1 uncultured Rhodohalobacter sp.
ACAGAGAGCGAATTGTGTGATAATTTCCTTTCCAGATTTGCGCTTTCAGATTCGTTTTACTCTCGGGTTTTTTATCCAATCCACTGTCATACCATCCGCCGTGTTCATGGTCAATTAGATTGTTCTGAATGTACTCCCACTGTTTCAGGAATTTTTCGAAATAGTTGTGCGGATCATCCGGATAGAGGTCAGACATAATCAGAAGTGTATTGAGTCCTTCGGCCTGAGCCCACCAGTTTTTGGTGTCTTGAATGATCGTTAGCTCTTGATCTCCTGGAAAATAAAATCCGATATCATAAAAGCCGCCAACCTCCTCATCCCAGCCTGTTTCGAGGGTATGGTCAGTTAGTTTTTTTGCGATACGATGTGTCTCCTGATCCTCCTCCATCCCCAGCACGTACGCCGCTTCCAAAAGCAGGTAAGCTGTTTCAATATCATGGCCGGGTGTAACGTGATCGTCCCCAATATTTTCCTCGATCGCAGTCCGTGATGAATCGCGATAGGAAAGATGAGTCCAATCTCGCTCAAAATAGAGATTCAGATATCCCTTATCGGTTACCATGGTATCCCGAACGATATAGAACATTTCCTCCAATCGTTCTCTCACCAAATCATCCTGCCAAACCGTGTAAAGCTCAGTCAGTGCTTCCAGAATGTGGATTCCGCTGTTGTAGTCTTTTGGTGTTCCGGTTGTATCGGGAGTTCCATCTCTGCTTAGCGGCTGAAAATATCCTCCGTGAACAGAATCATGAGAATGCGTTTCGAGCCAGTTGAAGGTTTGTTTGGCGAGATCGAGTGCAGCAGAATCTTGTGAAAAATGGTAGTAAGCTGAAAGACCGTAGAGAGCAAATGCATTCCCATAAAGAGTTTTGCTGATCTCATCGCCGCTATTTGGAATCGGTTCTCCCTCCCGATTTACAAGCTGATAAAATCCGCCGTGCTGACCATCCCACATTTTGTCTCTCAAAAAACCAAATCCATGAGCTGCATATTCTTTATAGGATTGATTTTCAAGATCGTGCTCGCCCAATTTTGAAAGTGTCCAAACGTGGCGGGATTGGGTAACAATCATCTTCTCTTGTAAACCCTCTTGCTGCCAATCGTGGGAAAACCGGCTCAGATACCCGCCGTGTTCTTCATCAATCACCCGCGGATACCAAACCTCCGTTAACCTGTTCAGTTCTGTTTGTATCTCACTTGTAACATCTGTGCTGGCATTTCCTGTGTGATGATCCGGCTGATTGCAACCGCACAGAATGAGAAAGACCATAAATGCAACAGAACGCAAACATGTGAAACTGGTCTTTCTCATTGTAGTATTTTTCAGACCTGTGGTTTAATCCTGGATCTCTTTACCCCAGATTGAGAACATTTTTCGGGCAATTTCAGTATTGTCATACGTTCCCTGGAATACCTCTGCAGATGGCCCGTAGCTAAACAATGGTACATGTTCCGCTGTATGTCCACCGGTGGAATAATGATAACTTAATTCGCCACCTTCTGCGCTCGGAAGAGTTAAGCCGCCTGTTTCATGATCTGCCGTAACGATTACAAGTGTATTACCATCTTGTTCTGCAAAATCCAACACGCTGCCGATAACGGTATCAAAGTCCATCAGTTCTTCAATCATTAATTCAGCCTCATTGGCGTGGCCCTGCCAATCGATTTGTGATCCTTCGATCATCATAAAAAAACCATCTTCATCTTGCGAAAGCTGATTGAGAGCGGCATCCACTAATTGACCTGCTTGGTCTCCTCTTTCAGCGGCTGGAGCAAGATCTCCACTCTCAAGAAATGCAACTACTTGATTTTGCCCGGATATTTGCGAAAGCTCCTCTTCACTATCCAGGTAAAGATATCCCATCTCCTCCATTTCAGAGATCAGGTTGCGATCATCCGGACGGGTTCCACCTGCACTTTCGGGCAGAAAATATTCAGAACCGGCACCAAGCAGCATATCGATACCGGAATCCACAAATTTTTCAGCGATGATATACTCTTCACCACGATCATCATGATGGATGGCAAACGCAGCCGGAGTGGCGTGAGTAATTCGTGAGGTTGCCATCAAGGCAGTGGTTTTTCCAAGTTCATTTGCATAATGGGCAATACTCTGAACCGGCGTTGTTCCATCCGGCAATACGCCCAGCATTCCATTGATGGTTTTATACCCGCATGCAAACGCCGTTGCACTGGACGCTGAATCCGTTACTTTGCTATCGTGTGAGCGTGTGTAGATCGTTCCGTTATACGGCATGGAGGTCATATTCAAATTCCCGTGAGCATATTTTGCCGCTGTGATTTGCGGATACCCCATACCATCTCCAATCAATAGAATGATATTTTTCGGCCCCGATGTTTCTTCTACGTTTGCACTCTCCATTTGACTCTGAGACGACGAATCACAAGAGATTAACGGAAGCAAAAGTACCGCTAAAATAATGTTGAACAAGAACTTCTTTGATGTTTTCATATCTGCTTATCTATCTGCTTTTGAAATTGAATAAATGTCAGTGTGAATGTAATGATTACAAGATTTCTTTGTGATAAATATTAAAGGCTTAAACAATTCTTAATATTCTTCGGCATTCAGAGGATCGTACATCTCGTTTAAATTACTTCCTTCAGGAAATGAACCCTTTGGGGCGGGTAGAAAATCATGAGTTTCATTCATCCATTCACTCAAAATTTGTTGATATTCATTGATCAACGAATCGTACCCGGCCTCTTCAGCCAGATTATTCCATTCATTGGGATCGTTCTGCAAATCATAAAACTCTACCTGTGGTCGGCTTGCTTGTTGATACCAACTAAGATTACCTGAAAGTTCACCTTCCTCTTCAAGTCTTTGAATTTCCTGGTAGGATGGAGAATTGATGATATCTAAGCTGGGGATGTATCCAACCTCGGGACGGTAATTTTGGATCAGTTTGTAACGATCTCCAATCACGGCCCTCATCGGGTCCCAGTTATCATGCCAGTTCCGTTCGGCAAAAATGTATTCACGATGATCGGTTTCGTTGTCCTCAAAAAATGGCAGCAGTGATTTCCCGCCAATGCCCTCCGGAATTTCAGCACCTGCGGCATCCAACCATGTTGCCGGCAGATCTACAAGTGAGACGAGTTCATCCGTTGAACCGGGTTCGATGCGATCTGGCCATTTTATAATCAGAGGTACGCGAACTCCCGCTTCATACAATGTAGCTTTAGCCCTTGGAAACGGCATTCCGTTATCGCTGGACACCACAACCATGGTATTTTCTGATGATCCCCGCTCCTCCAGGAGGTTCAATATTTCGCCGCTCTCGGTATCAAAACGGGTAATTTCATTGTAATAGTTGGCGATATCTTTTCTCACCTCTTCCGTATCCGGTAAGTACTCAGGAACAATCACATCCCCGGGATTGTGCTGATATTCGTACTCATCCAGATTGTATCCGCGGTGTGGATCTGTGGTGCCGAACCAAAGGAAAAAGGGCTGATTTTCGGGCAATGATTCAAAAAATGAGGAAAAATCTGCATCCCCATCACCATAAAAATCGAACTGCTCCTGGATTTCTGATTGATGCACCTTACGAAATGCACCTGTATAGTATCCTTGCTCATTCAGCTTTTCTATCAGCGATTCATATCTCGGTTGGGCGTCGATATGCAATCGGGAGGCTCCCACAACATGCGGAGATTGGCCGGTCAGAATAGAAGCGCGGCTGGGACTGCATTGCGAAGAAGTCACATATCCTCTCCTAAAAACCATGCCCTCATCGGCCAGGCGATCCAGATTCGGGGTTTGTATCGCGGAATTTCCGTACGCGCCAAGGTCGGGTGAACTTTGATCATCCGAAAAAAGAAAAACGATATTCGGAGCGTCTTGCTGAACATTTTCTTCTGAAGACGCACACCCCAAAAGACTGCCCGTTAAAAGTAGAATCGAAAGAAAGGTAATGGGTACTTTCATCATTGTTTTATCTGAGTTTGCCAAGTTATTTTTGATAGCAGATCAGTTAGATAATTATTTTTCAATCTGAATTAGCACTATAACAAAACCAAAGTTTACTTTAAAGCTACTAATTCATTCTTCTTATCTTTGGGTTGATTCTGAATTAAACCTCTGCATTTGAAGAAACTCTCAACAAAACAGATTCTCCAAAACAATCAACTCCGGTCTTCTCCCCTGCGAGAGCACTTTATCCTTTGGCTGCACGATATTCGAAGCCTCCATAACGTAGGTGCCGCTTTCAGAAATGCGGATTCGTTTGGAATTAAAGAACTCTGGCTTTCAGGGTTTACTCCGACACCGCCTCGTCCCGAGATCACAAAAACTGCGATTGGCGCCGAAGAGCATGTAACCTGGAAAAAAGTTGATGATGAAATTGAACAAATTGGCGAACTCAAAAAAAAGGGGTACAAGATTTTGGCTTTGGAACAGACAAATAACAGCATACCCATCAACGAATATGAAATTTCAGGTGATCCTGTCTGCCTGATTCTCGGAAATGAAGTCACCGGTGTAGACGAACAATTACTTCCCCAAATCGATGCCGCCGTTGAAATCCCCCAATTTGGCATGAAGCACTCACTGAATGTATCTGTGGCTTCCGGTGTTGCGTTATATGCATTTTATGATAAATTCCTTACATCAACCCGGTGATGTTAAACCCACCCTAAATCCCTCCCTATCACGCAAAAGAACGTGACAAAGAGGGACTTGAATGTGAGGTTATAACAATATTTCTGGAATGAAGCTCTCCCTCCTTGTGGCGTACATTTCGCCATAGGGAGGGAGCCGGAGGGTGGGTCCAAAAAGGCATGAGTTACAAACTTGCGCCAGTGTCAGCCTAAGATTTGTAAATCGACTCGCTAAGGCATTAATCCGGTTCAGGCGAGCCGGACTACTTTAAACGTTGAACCATAAACCTTAAACTATCCACTGCAACTTGTCTGTTGAATTGGTAATTTTGGTGCCACAATCGTTAACTTCAGCCGCTCGATAAAACTGATCGAAAATAATTTATGTCGAAACGAATTTTAGTTACCTCGGCGCTACCGTATGCGAATGGTCCTATTCATCTTGGACATCTCGCGGGCGCCTATTTACCCGCGGATTTGTATACACGTTACCAGCGCCTGAAAGGAAAAGATATTATCCATATTTGCGGATCTGATGAAAATGGTGTTCCCATTACGATTGCCGCTGAAAAAGAAGGTGTAGATCCACAGGAAATTGTGGATCGATATCACACCATGAATAAAGATGTTTTCAGAAAATTCGGTATCGATTTCGATTATTACGGGCGAACCAGTTCGGATACGCACAAAAAAACATCTCAGGATTTTTTCCTGAATCTTCATGAGCAAGGCATTTTCAGCAAGCACAAGCAGGAGCAGTTCTATGATGAAGAAGCCGATATGTTTTTGCCAGACCGCTATGTAAAAGGAACCTGCCCAAATTGCGGTCACGGTGAGGCCTATGGCGACCAATGCGAGAATTGCGGAACGTCGCTCTCTCCTACTGACTTGATCGACCCGGTTAGTGCCATCACGGGAAATAAACCGATTATCAAAGAAACAGAACACTGGTTTATACCACTTGGAAATTACCAGGATTGGCTGGAAGAGTGGATTGGATCACGAAAAAACTGGAAACCAAATGTGGTGGGTCAGTGTAAAAGTTGGCTCGATACCGGTTTAGGCGACCGGGCCGTTACCCGCGATTTAAGCTGGGGCGTGCCGGTTCCACTGCCCGACGGGGAAGGAAAAGTATTGTATGTTTGGTTTGATGCGCCCATCGGTTACATCTCAGCTACCAAAGAGTGGGCCGATCTTCAGGGCGATCCCGATCGTTGGAAAACCTACTGGCAGGATGAGGACACAACGCTCATTCATTTTATCGGTAAAGACAATATTGTATTTCATTGCATCATGTTTCCGGCGATGTTGAAACAGCACGGTGATTTTGTGCTGCCTGAAAATGTGCCGGCCAACGAATTTTTAAACCTTGAAGGACGAAAACTTTCCACATCCAAAGGATGGGCGGTTTGGCTCCATGAGTACCTGGATGATTTTGAAGCAGACCTTCTGCGGTATGTTTTAGGAACCACACTTCCTGAGACCAAAGACTCCGATTTCTCGTGGAAAGATTTTCAGAACCGGGTGAACAGCGAACTGGCAGATATTCTCGGAAATTTTGTTTTCAGAACGCACAGTTTCACACACCGATTTTTTAACGGAGCCGTTCCCGATCTCTCCAATCCTACAGAATTGGATATTAAAACCTTGAAAGAGATTTCAAATCAGAAGAAAAAGATCGAAGAGTCGTACGAATCCTTCCGGTTCCGCGAGGCAATCTATGAAACGATGGAGTTAGCCCGAATCGGGAATCGATATTTTACAGAAACCGAGCCATGGAAAACTCGCAAAGAAAATCCCGAGGCGTGCGGGAATACACTTTATGTGTGTCTTCAAATAAGTGCGGCTCTTTCTGTGCTATTTGAGCCGATATTGCCAAACAAAATGCATCTATTGAAAGAGCAACTCGGCGTTCCCGAAACGATTGAGTGGGATCAAGTGGATGATCATGTTCTTCCCTCAGGTCAACTGATTGAAGAAGGCGATATTCTTTTTGAAAAAATTGAGGATGAAGAAGTTGAAGCGCAAATCAACAAACTCAAAGAAAGAGCATCCGAAAATAAAGAGGCTGAAAAAGATTTCCCTCCTTTAAAAGATGAAATTGATTTCGGCAATTTTGCTTCGCTTGATTTAAGAGCCGGTAAAATCATTGCCGCTGAAAAGGTTGAAAAATCAAATAAACTGATTCAAGTTACCGTGGATATGGGATTTGAAGAACGAACAATTCTCTCCGGCATCGCCGAATTTTTTGATGCGGAGGAGATTGTGGGTCAGTCGGTTTGTGTAGTTGCTAATCTTGCTCCAAAGAAAATGATGGGTATTGAAAGCAACGGAATGATTTTAATGGGCGAAGACAGCGAAGGCACTCTCCATTTCGTTGAAACTGAAGCCGAACCCGGAAGTCCAGTTACCTGATGATCTCAACAAAATTGCCTGATATTCAGACATCGCTAGGCTGTACTCTTTCTGACGATTCAACGAGTTTCGCATTTTATTGCCCTCTGGCAACGGAGGTAACCTGCACCATTTTTGAAAACTCTGATGATAAGCAGGGTGATGAGCATTCCATGAAGAAAAATGAAGAAGGCATTTGGACGCTCAAACTCGATAAAAATCTTGAGGATAAATGGTACGCCTACAAAGCCGATTTTAAAAAGTTTGAGGAACCAAAATCACCCTATAAAAAAACCTTCTTTGCTGATCCCTACAGCAAACATGTAACGGTTCGAAATACCTATCGTCAGGATGCAAAAACCTATATTTTTAAGGATGATTTTGACTGGGGAGAAACGGATCATCGTTTCCCGGAAGATCCCAGGGATCTGATTATTTATGAATCTCACCTGAAAGATTTAACGGCTCACCCGAGCAGTGGTGCCGAGGGAATGGGAGCCTTCAAAAAATTGCTTGATTCGGATCAAACCGGTGGAATTCCTCATCTAAAAAAATTGGGCGTAAACTGTGTTGAGTTTCTACCTCTTCAAAAGTTTGCCCCGATCGAACCACCGTATGGCACCAAGACAAAGGAGGGATTTCATAATAGCTGGAATCCATACGAGGCCAACTATTGGGGATATATGACCTCCTTCTTTTTTGCCCCGGAATCGTCGTTTGCATCCGATTGGAGCAATCGACACTCCGGACGAACAACTGCCGCAGTAACTGAATTCAAAGAGGTTGTAAAAAAACTTCATTCGGATGGATTTACCGTTTTAATGGATGTGGTATACAATCACACATCGTTGTTCGACAAAAATCCACACGCGCATCTCTTGCCGGATGTTTACCTGCGCAGAGATCAGGATGGAAAATTGATGAACCGAAGCGGAACGGGAAATGAATACAAATCGGAAAATCCACCCGCGCGCCAGTTAATTATCGATTCGCTGCTGTATTGGATGGATGAGTATAAAATTGATGGCTTTCGCTTTGATCTCGCCGCATTGCTCGATGAAAAAACCTGGGATGTAATCAAAGAAGAGATTCATAAAAAATATCCAAAAGCCGTGTTGATTGCCGAGCCCTGGGGCGGACACTACTCTCCGCACAGATTTTCAGAACATGGTTGGGCGGCCTGGAATGACCGGATCAGGAATAGTTTTAAAGGATCTGATCCCCAACACGATCGGGGTTTTATTTTTTCCGACTGGCAGCATGAAACGAAACGAGAACGACTGGAGAATATCATCCGGGGAACATTGAACCATGAAGAAGGCGGGCTTTTTCAAACATCAGCCCACAGTGTAAATTACCTGGAAAGTCACGACGGCTATACGCTTGGAGATTTTATCAGAATAGGACTCAACCCGGAGGTTCAGGATCAGGTCATAGAAAATCTGGATGAGCATACCAAGCTGAACGAGCATGAAATGAACATATCGAAACTGGCGGCCTTGAGTTTATTTGTAGCACAGGGTATAACCATGATTCACGCAGGACAGGAATTTGCTCGTTCGAAAGTAATTGCCCGAACGCCGGTAGACGATCCTGATGAGGGGAAAATAGATCACAACAGTTATCAAAAAGACAACGAAACAAATTGGCTCAATTTTGATCATCTGAAACTCAATCGTGATCTCTTTGAATACTATCGGGGGCTGATTGATATCCGAAAGAAATCTCCTGCATTGAGAAAATGTAAACGGGATGATGTCAACTTCGATTATTACGGAAACCCACTTCTGATGAGCTTCTATGTGAATGGCACTTCCACCGGCGATATGTACGACTATTACGTAGTGTTGAATGGCAATTCATACGACATCAAAAACCATGAACTGCCCGCCGGCACCTGGGAAATATTAGCAGATCACGAAATCGCATCTTCCCGTATTCTCAATCTTACAAGCGGAAATGTGAAGATACCTGCTCAAAGCGGTATATTGCTGCGAAAGTTGCGTCATTAGTTTTCAGAAAATATTTTATTGCATTCAAATTAAACTAAACATTCTCTGACTTGGCAACATCTTCTTCAACAACTCGAGGTACCTGGAACTCAAAACTTGGATTTATTCTCGCCGCTGCCGGGTCCGCTGTAGGGCTTGGTAATATTTGGGCCTTTCCCACAAAAGTAGCTACCGAGGGAGGCGCAGCCTACCTGCTTATCTACCTTCTATGTACCTTTGCAGTTGGATTCCCCGTGATGGCTGCCGAAATTACCATCGGTCGAAATGCGGGAAAAAATCCCGTGGGTGCTTTTAAGGCTATCAGCTCTAATAAATTTTTTCCCCTCGTAGGTATTTGGGGCGTAATCTGCGGGGTAATGATTCTCTCATTTTACACAGTTATTGCCGGATGGGCGTTTGGATTCGCCTTTGAAGAGATCTTCTACTATTTCGGTTGGGCCGGCGCTGCCGAATGGCTCACAAACACAGGAAATGGTTTTAAAAACGCGCTGATAGCATCCGTGTTTATGTTTGGTACCATAAAAATTATTACAGGCGGTGTTAGTGATGGAATTGAACGCGCCACCAAAGCGATGATGCCTTTATTGATCGGGATTATCATTGTTATGATTGTTTATGTTCTTTCACAACCCGGAAGCAGTGAAGGAATTAACGTTTATCTTTTACCTGATTTCAGTAAAATTAATGCCGGTTTGATCTTCTCGGCCATGGGGCAGGCATTTTTCTCTCTTTCGTTGGGAATGGGTGCTTTAATCACGTATGGATCGTACCTCAGCAAGCGTGAAAACATTCCACAAGCTGCTGCTTTTGTGACCTTAGCTGATGTTGGAATTGCCTTTCTCGCCGGACTATTAATTGTACCGGCCATGTTTCTTGCACAATCACAAGGAATCAGTATTGATGCAGGGGGTTCACTCGCATCGAGTACAGATCTTGTATTTCAAATTTTACCCGCACTTTTCCACACAATCGGTGGCGGTGTTGGAATGATTCTTGGCGTTACCTTTTTCTTACTGCTTAGCATTGCAGCACTCACATCTACCATATCGCTCCTGGAAGTTCCCGTTTCTTATGTAATTGATGAATTTGAAGTAAAACGGAAAAAAGCAGCTTGGTCGGTAGGATTAGGAATTTTGGTCGTTTCGGTTGCAGTTGCTTATTTCCCGGTACTTATTGGTTGGTTTGATTACCTGTTCAGCAGTATTGGGCTTCCATTAGGCGGATTTTTAATCTGTATTTTTGTCGGCTATTTCTGGACTACCGATAGCGCCATTACAGAAATGGAAAGTGGATATTCCGGTATCCGTAAGAGCTTGTTTTCTAAGGTCTGGCCGATATTTATCAAATTTATTTGCCCTGCTGCAATTCTGTATAATCTTATTTCCAATTTTGTGTAATCTTTTTGTTATCGAAGCAAGCACGTAGTATTTTTCCACTGTCGAATAGAACTAAAAAAATATATGTCTAAAGTATCTACCTCAGATTTCCGAACAGGATTAAATATTCTTGTTGACGGCGAAATCTACTCGATTGTCGATTTCCAGCATGTTAAACCTGGAAAAGGCGGCGCATTTGTCCGCACAAAGTTAAAAGGAGTTGTCAACGAAAAGAATATCGAAAAAACATTTCGCTCCGGTGAAAGTGTAGAATCAATTCGCGTTGAGCGACAACCCTACCAGTTTTTATATGCTGATGGCGACCTCTACTTTTTTATGCACCAGGAAACCTATGAGCAGATCCCGCTGGAACGCTCCCGGGTTGAAAAATCGGAGTTTGTTTCTGACGGCATGATCTGCACACTGGTTGTGGATGTTGACAATGAAAATATTTTATATGCAGAACCCCCGGATCATATTGACACAGAAGTTGTTAAAACGGACCCCGGGCTCAAGGGCGATACAGCCCAGGGCGGCAGTAAACCTGCTACCATAGACGGCGGAGCTACCGTTCAGGTACCGCTTTTTATTAACGAAGGGGACGTCATTCGCGTTGATACTCGTACCAGCGAGTATGTTGAACGCGTAAAATCTGATTAACCTTTTTATAATGGATTGTGCTCGATTCTATTTCCACTCAAAAGTTGAAATAGAAAAAAAAGAGTACTTAGACTGCGAACAGATCAACGAAAATAAACGTAAACTTAACACTGAGTAATGGATTTAAAACTTGTCAAAAAACTACTGGACCTGATCTCTGAAAGCGAAGTTGACGAAGTCTCCATTGAAGAGGGGGAATTCAAAATTAAAGTCAAGAAAACATCTGATGCTCCCTCTCCCCAACCCACCATGCAGTATCAAATACCGCAACAGCCGCAACCGCCGGCTCAGCCTCAACAGGCTCCCACTGCTGAAAAATCTGGTGGTGAAACTGAAGAATCTGAATCTCAACCCGATGGCGAAGTTGTAAAATCGCCTATTGTGGGAACGTTTTATGAATCTCCCTCCCCCGATGCTGATGCATTCGTGAAGGTAGGAGACCACGTAGATGCGGGGGATACGCTCTGCATTGTGGAGGCGATGAAAATCATGAATGAAATTGAAGCTGAATTTTCCGGTACTATACAGAAAATTATCGCAAACGATGGCTCCCCGGTTGAATTTGACCAACCGTTATTTATCATCAAAAAAGATTAAAAACCAGCATGTTTAAGAAGATACTGATTGCGAACCGAGGTGAAATTGCGCTCAGAGTTATTCGTACATGCAAAGAGATGGGTATTAAATCGGTTGCAGTGTATTCAACAGCCGATGAAAATAGTCTTCATGTAAAGTTTGCGGATGAAGCTGTATGTATTGGTCCGCCTGCCAGTAAAGAAAGTTATCTGAAAATTCCATCTATTCTTGCGGCTGCAGAAATTACAAATGCAGAAGCGATCCATCCCGGATACGGTTTTCTGTCTGAGAATGCTGAATTCAGTCGAATTTGCAGCGAACACGACATCAAATTTATCGGTCCCTCCCCTGATATGATCAGCACGATGGGCGATAAAGCCACGGCCAAAGCCACAATGATGAAAAACAATGTTCCGGTTGTACCCGGATCAGAAGGGCTTGTGAAAACGTTTGAAGAGGCCGAAAAACATGCAAAAGAGATCGGCTTTCCTTTGATTGTAAAAGCAACAGCCGGAGGTGGAGGTCGCGGAATGCGCGTTGTTCAGAATCCCGATAATTTCAAGAATGCATTTAATACCTGCCGAAATGAGGCGGAAGCTGCTTTTGGAAACGCAGAAGTTTATATCGAGAAGTTCATTGAAGATCCGCGCCATATCGAGATTCAAATCTTAGGCGATCAGCATGGAAATGTTGTACACCTTGGTGAGCGTGAATGTTCTCTTCAACGGCGGCATCAAAAAATTCTTGAAGAAGCGCCATCTCCTGTTATGACTCCTGAAGTTCGCCAGAAAATGGGCGAAGCTGCAGTCAACGCCGGAAAGGCCATCAACTATGAAGGGGCAGGAACCGTTGAGTTTATCGTTGATAAAGATCTCAATTTCTATTTCATGGAGATGAACACCCGAATACAGGTGGAGCATCCCGTTACGGAAGAGATCTATTTTACCGATTTGGTTCAACAACAGATCCTGGCAGCAGCCGGCAAAGAGATGGATTCCAAATCCTTTAAATTCCGCGGCCATGCGATTGAGTGCAGAATTAATGCGGAAGATCCGGAACATAATTTCCGGCCCACTGCCGGAACCATCACCACATTTAATATTCCGGGCGGACGCAGTGTTCGTGTGGATACTCACGCGTATGCAGGATACAAAGTGCCCCCCCATTACGATTCGATGATTGCCAAGCTGATCGTGAGTGCTTCAAACCGACAGGAAGCGATCAGAAGAATGAAACGGGCACTTGAAGAGTTTGTCATCGAAGGGATAAAAACCACGATTCCATATCACCTGCAACTGATGGAAGATCCGAATTTTATCAGTGGTGATTTCAACACTCAATATCTTGAAAAATCTTTTAAATATAACCCCGATAAACATTAACCAAGACATTTATGAAATTCCCAGACGATCTGAAATACACAAAAGAACACGAATGGGTTCGTGATAATGGTGATGGAACAGCCACTGTTGGAATCACCGATTTTGCCCAGGGTGAGTTGGGAGATATTGTATTTGTTGAACTTGAACCCGAGGGATCAGAATTTGATCAGGATGAGGTTTTTGGTACGGTTGAAGCAGTAAAGACTGTATCTGAGCTTTTCTGTCCCGTTGCCGGAGAGATCACTGAAATCAACGAAAATCTTGAAGATGAGCCGGAACTGGTAAATACTGATCCTTATGGAAAAGGCTGGATGGTAAAAATAAAAGTCAGTGATTCTTCAGACTTGGATTCCCTTCTGTCGGTTGACGAATATAAAGAAATTGTTGAATAATCAGGTTTAGCAGGCAAAGTCTACACAGATCTTTTTATATTCACCCTTCATTTAAAAAACCCGCGAAGTTTTTAATTCCTGAATTCGTCTTATAAAGGTGGCGAATTTGCCAGGCTCAAAAGAAACTTCGCGGGTTTTATATAATTTCTAATACGGTTTTATCATGCATACTCATCATGATGAGTGGATTCTCATCCTTGATTTTGGCTCACAATACACACAGCTCATAGCCCGGAGAATTCGTGAACTGAATGTATATTGCGAAATTCATCCATTCAACGCTCCGCCAGAAGATTTCAGAAATCATCCCCCAAAAGGAATCATACTGTCCGGCGGCCCCAAAAGTGTGTATGATGAGGACGCTCCCGTACTCAATCTCGATTATTTTGATTTTGATATACCCGTTTTGGGAATTTGTTACGGGCTGCAATCACTCGCGCACACACTGGTTCCGGGAAGTGTTGAAAAAGCTGAAAAACGGGAATTTGGCCGAGCAAAGCTTATTGTTGATGATGATTCCGGCCTTTTAAAAAATGTTCAAAACGATTCCGTGGTTTGGATGAGTCACGGCGATCACATTCAGGATTTGCCGGAACAATATGAAGTAATTGCACATACTGCCAATGCACCCGTAGCCGCTGTTCGGCATACACAGAAAGATATTTATGGCGTTCAGTTTCATCCCGAAGTGGTTCATACCGAAAAAGGAAAGGAGATTCTTCAAAACTTTGTCATCAATATTTCCGGATGCTCTGGCGATTGGACAGCATCCTCATTTATTGAGACGGAGATTGAGAGTATTCGCGAGCAGGTTGGTGATAGCAAAGTAATTTGTGCACTCTCCGGCGGTGTTGATTCCACAGTTGTGGCTACACTCATTCATAAGGCCATTGGCGATCAGCTCCTTTGCATTTTTGTGGATAACGGCCTTCTCAGAAAAAATGAATTCAACGAAGTTCTCGATACATATAAAGAACACCTGCACTTACCTGTAAAAGGCGTGGATGCATCCGATAAATTTCTCAAAAACCTTGAGGGCGTTTCTGATCCCGAAGAAAAACGAATTATCATTGGAAATACGTTTATTGAAGTTTTTGATGAGGCGATCGAGCATGAGGAGGACTTTAAATTCCTCGCACAAGGAACTCTTTATCCGGATGTGATTGAAAGTGTCTCCTTCAAAGGACCTTCCGCAACCATTAAATCGCACCACAATGTTGGCGGACTTCCGGAGAAAATGAACCTCGAACTGATTGAACCGGTTCGTGAATTGTTTAAAGATGAAGTACGAGGGGTTGGGCGTGAACTCGGCATTCCTGAATCTTTCATCGGACGACATCCGTTTCCGGGGCCCGGACTTGGAATTCGGATTTTGGGTGAACTCTCAAAAGAAAAATTAGATCTTCTCAGAGAAGCCGATTCTATTTTTATTCACTCTCTCAGAGAATACGGCTTGTACGACAACGTTTGGCAGGCATTAACGGTCTTACTTCCGGTTCAATCCGTAGGCGTAATGGGTGACGAAAGAACCTATGAGTATACCATCGCTATCCGCGCTGTAACCAGTGTTGACGGTATGACCGCAGATTGGGCTCGTTTGCCTTATGAATTTTTGTCGGAAGTGAGCAACCGTATCATCAACGAAGTTCGCGGGGTCAACAGGGTGGTTTATGATGTAAGCTCAAAACCGCCTGCCACCATCGAGTGGGAATAAAAGGAACAATGGGTTTGAGATTAGATATATGAACATGGACAATGGACGCTATATATTTATGAAAACATTTTTTACCTCACTTCTTCTATTTACTCTTTTTCAAACATCCTTATTTGCCCAGTCCTTTTCAGAAGCGATGGATCTGTACCGGTCTGAAAACTACCAAGAGGCTGCGGAACTCTTTTTAAATTCTGATGATGATCGGTCTCAACTTTTTGCCGGGAAAAGCTTTCTCGCACTGACCGATTACTCGAATGCCATCAATCACTTGCAAATTGCATCACAGAGTTCTCAGCAAAATATTCAGCAGGAAGCACTTTACACGTTGGCGATGGCCCACTTTGGCCTTGAAAATTATGATGTGAGTCTTCAAAATTTGTTTCAGTTGGCGAACAGTGAAAATCAAACCGGGCTCCGGTCTGATGCTCAGGATTTCTATAATCAAATCCTGAATTATCTGAGTGTTCAGGATCGATATGAAACACTTTACAAACTGCAATCACCAGCCATTCAGTATGATTTAGTCCGCAGTTCAAAACCATTTTTTAATCAAGATACCTATCGAATTATGGTAGATGAGCTGGTTCGTCTCACCGGTCAGACATTTAGTCGACAGGAAATTGAACGAGATCTCTTAACCGGATTGAATTCACGATCTCGCGCTCAAACCTACCCAACACCTCCCGAAGGTATGGTTTACAATATTGGTGTGATTCTCCCCACGTTTGATGAAGACGATCCCGATTTTGTCATACCCAGAAATCTCTATTACGGGATGGTTTTGGCGGCCGATGATTTCAACGAGCGGAACAGAAATCGGAAAGTAAATCTTGTTTTTAAGAATTCGGCTGAAAATGTAGATATAACGGCAGCCGTTTTTTCTGAACTTGCATGGACAAAAAAAGTGGATGCCGTACTCGGGCCTCTTTTTTCTGAACCGGCATCCAGAATGGCTCAGTTATCCGAGCAATACCATATCCCTATGTTGGCACCTCTCGCCAACTCCGATAGTCTGAATCTTGACTATAATTACACGTTTCAGCTAAACCCAACATTTGAGGTTCACGGAAAAAAAATGGCTCAATTTGCCGTGCAGGAATTAGGCATTGAAACCTTTTCGATCATCACACGGCCGAATTCGCTGGGACGAAATTCTGCAGTTGCATTTCGACGGGAAGCTGAACGGTTAGGTGCAAACATCGCCTATTTCATTGAAGAAGATTTTGAAGCAACAGGCTACGATTTTAGTGAAACCACCAATGTTTTTACAAGCGATCCCGCCTTGATCGACTCGTTGAATATCACCCCATCTGATGCTATTTATGCACCATTCGCCGGCGAAGCTTCCAGTACAATGATCAATCTTTTGATGAATAATTTGGAAGCGATGAATAGTGATGTGGCCGTTCTCGGATCAGAACAATGGGAATTTGCAACCCTTACGCAGTATCAAAAACAGGCATTTGATGTTTATTACTCCCAATCTTTTGTAGAAGAACCGGATACTTCTGCCGCGAATTTCTTTATTGAGGACTATGAGACCCGATTTGGTACGGAGCCGGATCGATTCTCGCGAATAGGATATGATGCGGCCGATTACCTTTTCAGAAGCCTCGAAACAGCCGGAAACCCCGATTATCTGGGAGAGGCTATGCGAACGCGACCTATCTACAATGGCTTGGCGTTTCGTGTTTTATTTGATGGGAAACGAATCAATCAACACGTCTTTATCAGAAATCTTTCTGAGGATTAAGTATCAGAAGATGATGCCTGTTCTCTTTCTCGTTTAATTCGGTATTGCTCTTGGAGCCACTCTCTCCACTCCTGACTGGCCTGTTGATGCTCACTATATGTTTCGGAAAATCGATGCGTACCCTCAGGTGAGGCAACCATATACAGGTAATCATGTTCTTCAGGAAATAGAACTGCGCGGATTGAGTTTATATCCGGATTCATAATCGGTCCCGGCGGCAAACCAATAATTTGATATGTATTATAAGGATGGTCAATTTCGTAGTCCTTATACAACAATCTACGTCGTTCTCCTAAAGCGTAAATTACAGTTGGATCGGCCTGCAAATGCATTCCCCTGTCTAACCTATTCAGATACAAACCACTGATTTTGGGTTTCTCCTCATTTAAACGAGCTTCACCCTCTACAATTGAAGCAAGGGTGATGATCTCATTCAAGTTGAGATCATTTTCTTCAATCTCATCCTCATAGCGATCGGTCACAGCTTTTTGAAATTCGGAATGGATACGTCGAACTACACTTTCCGGCGAAGAGGTCCAATACATCTGATAGGTCTCCGGGAGCATCCGCGAGAATAATTGTTCGCCTGTTAAGCCAAATTCTTGGGCAACCTCAGAACTGTCGGAGAAAATCCGGCGAAATGATGAGCTGTCTGCCCTCAACTGCCTGGATAAATTTCGAGATAAGCGATCGGCATCAAGTCCCGGCAGCACTGTTACTGATCCCGGATCTTGAATTCCACGGCCAAGTTTTGACAAAAATTGCGAATAGGAATCTTTGTTTGTCAATACATATCTGCCCGGTTGATAATTTCTCCAGCCCAGCGTATTTGCAGCCCAACGCAATTCAGTTTCGTCCACATCTACTTCAAGACTGTTAAGGCTACTGATCAGTCCGTCTACATTGCTTCTGTCTTCAATAAAAACTTCAAATGTTCCTTCAGAACTCGTTACGCTGCTGTTAAATAACCTTGCATTTCTGGACAGTAACGTGCTGAAAAAAACAACAGCCAGCAGCAAGCACAATACCGTTATCTCTTTTTTAGAAAAATGACTCATGAAAATATTCTTACTCAAATGAAACGGTGACAATATAACGTTTAGTAAAGAACTTTATCTCTTTATCAACTAAGAAAAACATCAATTCAATTCTAAAACTCAATTACTTCAGCCGTGTTTCGAAACAATTGAAATAGGTAACCGTATATTTTCAAGACACAATTTTTGGCAACCGATAAGGTGCCAAATGCCCTAAAGAACAGTCTCAGGCTTTGACCGGTCTGAGACTATTTTTTTTGGGTTAAATAATGTGTCTTTTCGATTAAAAGGTAGGATTAAACCGAATCCACAAGGTCGGCGATTTATCGAATGTTTTGAGCGGCCAGGCCATCTCTACACGGAATGCCCCAGATCCCACACCAAATCCGGCATCATGCTGCATATCCGGTATAGAAAATGTATCAAATCCTGTAAAGGGAGTATCAGAATCGATCAGTTCCGGAGTTTGCTGCGTCCACCCCGAATCCAGGAATAGCAAGATGT